>CAYSLI010000002.1:0-89402 GCA_964431915.1 uncultured Candidatus Saccharibacteria bacterium
CACCTTCGCCTTTGCTCCGCAAAGGCTCGGCAGGCGATGAACCTGATGGTTCATCTTCACCTTCGCCTTTGCTCCGCAAAGGCTCGGTGATTGATGTTTCAATTTTTAAAGAAGGGGATAGGGTTAAAGTTTCCGGTATTACCAAAGGCAAAGGTTTTCAGGGAGCAGTTAAAAGATGGGGATTTTCAGGAATGGGAGCTAGCCACGGAGTAAAACATGAACACCGGACCTTGGGTTCGGTTGGAAGCAGCTTTCCGGAAAGAGTAATTAAGGGAAAGAAGATGCCCGGTCGGATGGGGAGTGAAAGAGTAACGGTCAAAAATTTAAAAATAGTTAAAATTGATAAAGAAAATAATATACTTGCAATAAAGGGAACGGTGTCAGGAGCAAAAGGAACACTCTTAGAGATTCGCTCACTTACCTTATATGAAAACCGTAGTTTATAACCAAGAGGGAAAAGAAATCAGCCAGGCTTTATTACCTAAAGAAATTTTTGATGTGAAAATAAATCCTGATTTGGTTCATCAGGTAGCTGTTTCTCAAATGGCAAATCGGAGACAAGTTTCAGCCCATATCAAGACTAGAGCTGAGGTTAGGGGAGGGGGCAGAAAACCCTGGCGGCAAAAAGGAACTGGAAGGGCAAGAGCAGGTTCAATTCGTTCCCCAATTTGGAGAGGCGGGGGAGTAACCTTTGGACCTACAACTGAGAAGGTTTTCAAGAAAAGAATTCCTAAAAAGATGAGAAGGAAAGCTTTATTTATGGTTTTATCAGCTAAGGCAAAAGAGAATTTACTTTTAGTTTTAGATAATTTAAAGATTGAAAAACCTAAAACAAAATTAATAAGAGAGATATTAGATAGATTATTCTTGAAAAAAGGTTCGGGTTTAATTGCTTTGGCTAAGATTGATGAGAACATAATTAAGGCAGCCAGAAATATTCCAAAAACTGAGACGATGCAAGCTAAAGATTTAAATGTTTTAGATTTGCTTAGTTTTAAATACTTAGTGATGCCAAAAGAAGTAATAAAAGTAATAAAAGAAACATTCCTAAACAATGAACAATGAACAATGAACATTTTTTGATTATTGTTCGCTGTTCATTGCACTCTGTTCGCTGATTTTATGGCAATTTTAGATATTTTCAAAAGAAAAAAACCGAAAAAGAAAAAGATAGAAAAAAAAGAGGTTAAAAAGACCTCCGAAGTCAAAGAGGAGATGGCTGAAGGGAAAAAAGAAATAAAACGGGAAACATCTCCAGAATCTAAAAAAATTTCTGAATTACCAGTAAAAAAAGGCTTTAATATCGCCTATCGTACTTTAAAGACACCCCACATTACAGAAAAAGTGGGAGATTTGGCTAAAAAGAATCAATATGTTTTTAAAATTTGGCCAGGGGCAAATAAAACTGAAATAAAAAAAGCGATTCAGGATATTTATGGAGTAGATGTTTTAGATGTAAGAATTATTAAGATTTCGAGAAAACCCAGAAGATTAGGAAAGCAAAGAGGTTGGAGAAAAGGATATAAAAAGGCTATTATAAAAATAAAAGAGGGGCAAAAGATGGAAATATTGCCAAGGTAAAAACCAATTTCTATGAAATCTCCAAAATTACTGACAAAAAAAGAACCGGAAAAAAAGCTGCTTAAATTTATAAAAAAGAAAGCAGGAAGGGCTTGTTCAGGCCGGATAACTGTTCGTCATCGAGGGAAAGGAGCAAAAAGACTTTATAGAATCATTGATTTCGGACAGGAAAAACTCGGTCTTCAGGCTAAAGTTGTTGCTTTAGAATACGACCCTTACAGAACTAGTTTCATTGCTCTTTTAGAATACCAGGACGGAGAAAAAAGATACATTTTAGCCCCCCAAAATTTAAAGATTGGAGATGAAATTATTATTTCAGAAAAAGCTGAAATCCGGCCGGGGAATCGAAGGAAACTAAAAAATATTCCAGTAGGAACTCAGCTCTATAATGTTGAGATTGAGCCTGGCAAAGGAGGAAAATTGGTTAGGGGAGCAGGAACTGCTGCAAAAATCCTGGCTCAGGAAGGAAAGTTCGTCCATTTGGAGATGCCTTCTTCAGAAATTAGGCGGATTTCTCGAGAATGTTTTGCCTCGATTGGGATGGTTTCCCGACCCGAGCATAAATTTACTACTCTTTCAAAGGCAGGCAGAGCTCGCCATATGAGACGGAGGCCAGCTGTTCGAGGAACAGCTATGGTTCCCGCTGACCATCCTCATGGAGGAGGTGAAGGTAGGTCCCCAATTGGATTAAAACACCCAAAGACTCCCTGGGGAAGACTAGCTCTAGGGGGAAAAACAAGAAAGAAAAAGTGGACGGATAAATACATTATTAAACGAAGACACAAAAATAAATAGACATGGCAAGGTCACTTAAAAAAGGTCCATATGTGTCAGAAAAACTTTTAGGAAAGATTAAGAAATTAAAACCAGGCACAAAGGAAATTATAAAAACTTGGTGCCGGGCTTGTGTTATTACCCCAGAAATGATTGGTTTTACTTTTGGCGTCCATAATGGGAAAGAACACATTCCTGTTTATGCGACTGAAGATATGGTTGGTCACCGACTTGGGGAATTTGCTCTGACGACTAAATTTTCAAGGCATGGCGGAAGAATGCAGAGGGAGTTAGAGCAAAAAGCAACTGAAAAGGAAGTAGAGAAAGTAAAAGAAGCTGAGTAAAGGAAACAGCTATCATAATTCTTATTATTAATGCTAAATGTAATTTTTTTAATAATATGTCAGTAGTTGCTAAATTAAAATATTTACGGATTGCCCCCAGAAAAGTTCGCTTGGTTTGTTATCTCATTCGAGGAAAATCAATTAAGGAAGCTCAGAGTATTTTAGATTTTACTGTAAAAAAAGCGGCTCAGCCCCTTTTAAAACTCTTAAAATCTGCCCTTTCTAACGCTAAACATAATTTCCAGTTATTAGATGAATCAAATCTTTATATCTCTAAAATTATAGTTGAGGAGGGGCCAAAATTAAAAAGATGGAGGGCTCGGGCCCGGGGAACAGTTGCCTCAATTCAAAAAAAGACTTCTCATATAACAATAATTCTTGATGAAATTTCAAAAAAGCCGAAAAAAGTAAAAAAGGTTAGAAAGGTTGAAAAAGCTAAAGGAGTGAAAAGAATTCCCCGGCTGAAAAAACCAAAACTAAAACCAGAGATGGAAATATCCAAACCAAAAATTGAAAAGGGGGTAAAAAGAATATTTAGGCGAAAAGCCTTCTAAAACATGACTCATAAGGTTCACCCAAAAGCATTTAGAATAAAAGAAGCAACTGACTGGGATTCTCGTGGATTTTATAAAAAAAACCTTTCAGAATACCTGAAAGAGGATTTTGAAATTAGAGAATTTCTAAGAAAAAAATTAAAGAATATGGGGGTTGAAAAAATTGAAATTGAAAGGTTTCCAAGGAAATTAAATATTATTATTTCGAGTGTTAGGCCGGGTCTTATCATTGGCAGAGGAGGAGGAGGGGTTGAAGTGTTAAAAAAAGAATTAAAAAAAGTTTTGACTACGCCCTCTTCGGAATTAAGAATTGAGATTAGAGAAATTAAAAATCCTTGGCTTTCCGCTGTCTTGGCTGCAGAATGGATTGCTCAACAAATCGAGAAAAGAGTTCACTACAGGAGAGTATTAAAACGGGCTTTAGATAAAATTACAGTTAATAAAGCTGCCCAGGGAGCGAGAGTAGAGGTCGCCGGTAGATTAAACGGGGTAATGATTGCCCGGACTGAATGGTTAAAGAAAGGTCGTCTTCCTCGTCAAACTCTGAGAGCTGTGATAGATTATGGGAAAGCAAGAGCTCATTGTTCTTATGGAGTGATAGGGGTTAAGGTCTGGATATATAAAGGAGAAAAATTCGAATAAATGAAGACATGGCGATATTAATTCCACGAAAAGTTAAACATCGAAAATGGCAAAAAGGAAGAAGTAAAGGGATGGAGACTCGGGGAACTGAGCTGGTTTTTGGCAGTTATGGTTTAAAAAGTCTGCAAGAAGGGTGGATTAGTTCTCGCCAAATAGAAGCAGCTAGAAGAAGTATCATTAGATATCTAAAAAAGGGAGGAAAGCTCTGGATTAGAATTTTTCCTCAAAAACCAATAACTAGGAAAGGAACAGAAATTCCCATGGGGGGAGGAAAAGGGAGTGTAGATCATTATGTTTTTCCAATAAAGCCTGGCCGAATTATTTTTGAATTAGAAGGAATAAAAATAACCGAAGCTCAGGAATCCTTAGAGAAAGCAGCTGATAAATTATCGGTTAAGACGAGATTTATTAAGAGAACATGAAAATGACAGAATTGAGTCAAAAGCCAAAAAATGAATTGAAGATTTTACTATCTGAAAAAAGAGAGAGATTGCGACAATTAAGATTTAAAATATCTTCAGGTAAAGTTAAGAATGTCAGAGAAATTAGAATGACAAAGAAAGATATCGCGAGAATATTAACGATATTACAAGAAACAAAAAACAAGAAACAAGAAACAAACAATACTCAATAACCAAATTTCAATAACCAAACAATTTGGTGATTATATCTTGGTTATTGTATCTTGAATTATATATGCCAAAAAAACAAATAACTGGGGTAGTTGTTTCAACTAAAATGAAAAAGACGGTAGTAGTTAAAGTGGAAAGAATAAAAGAACACCCGAGGTACAAAAAGAGGTACAAAGTTCACAAAAAATATAAAGCCCATTATAAAAGCGGAGAGTGCAAAATGGGAGATAAGGTTATTATTGAAGAATGTAGGCCAATGTCAAAAGAGAAAAGGTGGAGAGTAATCGGCAAAGCCTAAATGAACAATGAACAATGAACAATTTTTAATTATTGTTCGCTGTTCGTTGCTCACTGTTTACTGATAATCATGATACAGACCCAAACAATGTTAAAAGTTGTCGACAATACCGGAGCTAAAGTCATCCAGTGTTTTCGAGTCTTGGGTGGTACCAGGCGGCGTTATGCTCAAATTGGAGATATTATAGTTGCCACCGTGAAAGAAGCTGAACCAAGGAGGATTGTTAAAAAACACGATATAGTTAGAGCAGTAATTATTCGTCAAAAAAAAGCCTACAGGAGAAATGATGGTTCTTATGTTAGATTTGATGAGTCAGCCGCCGTAATTCTTGAAGGGAAAACAAAAGATCCAAAAGGAGGAAGAATTTCCGGACCCGTACCAAAAGAGTTAAAAGAAAAGGGATTTGAAAAGATTGCTGCCTTGGCCGAAGAACTCGTGTAAACAGATTAAAGATTTAATCTTAATCTAATGAAAATAAAAAAAGGTGATACAATTTTAATAATTTCCGGTAAAGACAAAGGTAGAAAAAGTAAGGTTTTAGAGGTTCTTCCTAAAGAGCAGAGAGTTATAATAGAAGGTGTTAATATAAGAAAAAAACATGTCAGACCGAAAAAGACGGGGGAGAAGGGTCAAATTATAGAAACACCCGGTCCCGTCCATATTTCTAATCTAAAGCTTATTTGTCCAAAATGCGGAAAAGCAATCCGGACTGGTTACAAAATAACGTCAAATATCAAAGCTCAAGAATCAAAAGTAAGAATTTGTAAGAAATGTGGACAAGAAATATGATAGCTAGATTGCCAGAAAAATACAAAAGAGAAGCTATTCCTCAGATGATGAAAAAGTTTGGTTATAAAAATATTATGGCTGTCCCGAAGATTGAAAAAGTTGTAGTCAATACTGGCTTTGGTAGATTGATTGCTGATAAAACTTCCCAAGAACAGAAAAAATTTTTTGAAGCTATTTTAGAAGATTTTAGCTTAATTACCGGGCAAAGGCCTGTTTTAACGAGAGCAAAAAAGTCAATTTCCGGCTTTAAAATTCGTCAAGGCCTTCCAATCGGGGCTCAGGTTACATTGAGAGGAGAAAGAATGTTTGATTTTTTAGAAAGATTAATTAATATTGGTCTTCCCAGATCTCGCGATTTTCAGGGGATTGACTCGAAATCATTTGATAAAAAGGGAAATTTAACTATTGCTATTCGAGAACACATTACCTTTCCCGAAATTTTAATAGAGAAGGCAAAAAATATTTTTGGTCTTGAAATTACCGTGGTAACTACGGCGAAAAAAAGAGAAGAAGGGATAGAATTATTAAAGTTACTCGGCTTTCCAATTAAGATTTAAAAGTATGGCGACGAAAGCTAAGATAGTAAAATCTAAAAAGAAACCTAAATTTAGTTCGAGAATAGTTCGGCGTTGCTTTAGATGTGGAAGGAAAAGAGGATATATGAGAAAATTTGGATTATGCCGGATATGTTTTAGAGAGATGGCAAACCAAGGATTAATTCCGGGAGTAAAGAAATCATCCTGGTAAAAATTTCTAAATATGACTGACCCTATCACCGATATGCTCAACCGAATAAGAAATGCTCAAGCTGTTTTAAAAGAAACAGTTGATATTCCTTTTTCTAATTTAAAATATGAAATTTCTATAATTTTAGAAAAGGAAAATTTTATTGAGAAGGTCGAAAAAAAAGGAAGGAAAACTAAAAAATTCATTAAAATTAACTTAAAATACTTACCTTCCCGAGCGACAGCGAAAGGAGAAGATAAAATAAAGGTGGCAGCAATTTCTGGTTTAAAAAGAATTTCTAAACCAGGCCAAAGGATTTATCTTTCAGTTAAAAAAATCCGGAGAGTGAGAGGGGGTTATGGAATAGCAATAATCTCAACGCCAAAAGGATTGATGACAAATAAGGACGCTAGAAAAAAGAAATTAGGAGGAGAGATAATTTGCGAAATATGGTGAGGCGCTCGGGAAGCTTACCTCGGCAACCACCCTCGCGCTTTACATTTCAAGTTCTATGTCCAGAGTAGGTAAAAAACCAATTTTAATACCAGAAGGTGTAGAAATTAAAATAGAGAACCAGAAAGTTAAAATTTTAGGTCCCAAAGGGGAACTCGAGAGAGAAATTCGCCCGGAGATTAGAGTTGAGTTAAAAGAAGGCAAAATTTTTGTTTTACCAAAAATTGAGACTAAAAAAACCAAGGCTTTTTGGGGATTGACTCGGTCCCTCCTCGCCAACGCAATAGAAGGAGTAACCGCAGGTTTTAAGAAGAAATTACAGATAGAAGGGCTTGGTTTTAGAGCAAGTTTGGAGGGAGATAATTTAGTATTACAAGTTGGGTTTACCCACCCCGTTAAATTGAAAACGCCGGGAGGTATAAAATTTTCAGTCGAAAAAAATATTATTACCGTTTCGGGAATTGATAAAGAATTAGTGGGTAAAATAGCTGCCAAAATAAGAAAAGTAAAACCTCCTGAACCCTACAAAGGAAAAGGAATTAGATATTTGGGAGAAGTAATTAGGAAGAAGGTAGGAAAAAAAGTAGCAACTACTACAGAGTAACAGCTTAGCTTATTTTTGCTTAAAATGTTGAAAAAACAACAAAAACGCTATAGACGTCATAAAAGAGTAAGGGCCAAAATTTTTGGTATGGTTTCTCGACCACGACTTTGCGTTTTCAGGTCTCCAAAACATATTTACGCTCAGTTAATTGATGATGAAAAAGGAATAACCTTGGTGTCAGCTTATGACTTGGAATTAACCCCTCAACTCAAGACTAAAAAAGAAACCAAGGCAAGAGCCGGAATCAGGCGGAAAAAAAACCAAAAAGAGACAAAAATTTTTAAGGGAAAGATTGCTTTAGCCTCCGAGGTCGGAAAGTTAATTGCTAAAAAAGCCCTGAAAAAGAAAATTGAAAAAGTGGTCTTTGACAGGGGAGGGTATGCTTTTCATGGAAGGGTTAAGGCCCTATCAGAAGGGGCAAAGAAAGGAGGTCTGAAGTTTTAGATTTATTTTTAATCTTAAGTCTATTCATGGCAAAAGAAAAATTCACAGAAAAAGAAAAACCAAAGGAGGAGTTTGAATCCAAACTACTTGATTTGGCCAGGGTAGTTCGGGTGGCGGCCGGCGGCCGGCGTTTTCGCTTTCGCGCGGTAATGGTGATTGGCAATAAAGAGGGGAAGGTTGGAGTGGGGGTAGCTAAGGGAGCAGATGTTGCTCAGGGAGTTGAGAAAGCGACAAGGATGGCTAAGAAAAATTTAATAGAGGTTCCCATTGTAAATGGTTCTATTCCTCATCAGGTGGAAGCAAAATTTGGACCAGCTAAAGTTTTACTCAGACCCCAAAGAAAAGGAAGAGGATTAGTGGCCGGGGGAACGGTTAGGGTTATTTGCAGTTTAGCCGGAATAAAAAACATTTCTTCAAAAATCTTAGGAAGAACGAGCAATAAATTAAACAATGCCAGAGCAACCATCAAGGCCCTACAAGAATTAAAAATAAAAACGTAAAACCACCATGCAGTTACACGAATTACGTCCAAAATATAAATTAAAACGACGAAAAAGAGTTGGTCGTGGAGGCAAAAGGGGGACCTATTCTGGCAAAGGCCAAAAAGGTCAAAAATCCCGGGCAGGCAAGAGATTTAAGCCGGTAATTCGCGAGCTTATAAAAAGATATCCGAAGTTAAGAGGATACAAGTTTAGACTCTTAAAATTAAAACCAGCCATAATTAATCTGGAAACCCTTGAAAAAAATTTTAAAGGAGGTGAAATTATTAATCCTCAAATTTTGATTAAACAACAGCTAGTCCGTAGAATAAAAGGAAAGATACCAGAGGTTAAGATTTTGGCTAAAGGAGAACTGACTAAAAAACTAATTATCGAAAACTGTCAAGTGTCGAAATCGGCGAAAGAAAAAATAGAAAAGACAGGAGGCAGTGTAAAATAAAAATTCTTTTGCCTCATAAAAGATATGTGGTATCGAAAAATTACCCAAATATTTAAAATCCATGATTTAAGAAACAAGATATTATTTGTTTTAGGAGTTTTTTTGATTTTTAGAATAATGGCTAATATTCCTATGCCTGGAATTGATGCTCAAAAAATGCGGGAATTTTTTGAGGGATTTCAGATTTTCGGTCTTTTAAATATTTTTACTGGCGGCGCTTTGGATAAACTTTCCATTATTATGCTTGGCTTGGGTCCTTATATTACGGCAGTTATTGTTATTCAGCTTCTAACCATGATATTTCCTAAACTTGAGAGATTGTACAAAGAAGAAGGAGAGCAAGGCCGCCAAAAATTTAATCAATATGGAAGATTGCTGACTGTTCCATTTGCCGTGCTTCAGAGTTACGCAATGTTAATTTTATTCCAGAGACAAAATGTTATAGGTAGTCTTTCTCCTATTTTACTTTTAACTTCAATTTTAACAGTTACAGCCGGAGCCGTATTTTTAATGTGGCTTGGGGAGCTAATTACTGAAAAAGGGATTGGTAATGGAATTTCGCTCTTAATTTTTGCCGGAATTGTTTCTGCCGTTCCAAGTAATATTCGGCAGTTAGCTTTAACCTGGGATCCGGCTAAAATCCCATCTTATTTGCTCTTTTTTAGTATGGCTTTGATTATTATTGCCGGAGTAGTTTTAATTAACGAGGGTAGGCGAAATATTCCAGTTTCTTATGCTAAAAGAGTCAGGGGAATGAAAATGTATGGCGGTGTTTCTACTTATTTACCTTTAAATGTCAATCCAGCCGGAGTAATTCCTATAATTTTTGCCTTATCGATTTTGCTCTTCCCCGGGATGATAGCTAATTTTTTGGCTGGAACAGAAGGAGCAATTGGAAGGATAGCTCAGGGAATAGGGGAATTCTTGCAAAATGTCTGGGTTCATGGAATTTTGTATTTTCTATTAGTTTGTCTCTTTACCTATTTTTATACCGCCGTGACTTTTGACCCCAAGGCTATTTCTTCTAATTTGAAAAAAATGGGTGGATTTATTCCTGGTATCAGGCCAGGAGACTCAACTGCCAACTTTTTATATTATATTTTAAACCGAATTTTACTTATTGGAGCCTTATTTTTAGGGACGATTGCTGTCCTTCCATCAATTATTGGAGGGATAACCGGAGTGATGGTTTTTCAATTTTTAATTGGAGGAACCTCTCTACTTATTGTAGTAAGCGTAGTTCTTGAGACCCTTCGCCAAATTAATGCCCAGCTTCAGATGAGAGAATATGAAACTTTCTAAAAAATTAAACACTAAAAACTATAAACTAAAAACTAAGAATTACTTGGTAGTGATTATTCTGGGGCCGTCGGGCTCGGGCAAAGGAACCCAGTCCAAACTACTTGTTAGAAAATTTGGGTTCGATTATTTCGGGTCGGGTGATGCCCTTCGTAAACGACAAAAAATAGCTGATTTCACCGGAAAGAAACTTATTAGAGTTATGAATCTCGGGGAGTTAGTCCCTTCTTTTGTAATTTCCAAACTCTGGATAGATAAATTGGAAAAACTTAAACAGAGCAAAGGAACCAACGGTTTTGTTCTTGATGGTAGTCCAAGAAAAATCGCTGAGGCTAAATTTTTTGACGAAGCATTGATTTGGTACGAATTCCAAAAAAAAGTAAAGGTTATTTTCATTAATATTTCAAGAAAAGAGTCACTCCATCGTTTAACAAAAAGAAGGATATGTAAAAAATGTGGCAGATTAATTCCCTATATTGGGAAGTTTAAATCACTTAAAAAATGTGACAAATGCGGAGGGAGGCTCATATTTAGGCCTGACGATAAACCGAGAGCCATAAAAAAGCGCCTGGAAGAATTTAAAAGAGAGGTGATACCAGTAATAAATTACTACAAAAAACAAGGGAAATTAATTGAGATAGATGGAGAAAGGAGCATTGAGGCTATTTTCCAGGATATTTTAAAAGCAATAGAATAATAACCAAGATACAAGAAACAATAACCAAACAAACCTCAATAACCAATATTCAATCACCAAAATTTTGGTTATTAGTGTTTGGTGATTAGTTATTGTTTGTATCTTGTTTCTTGGTTATTGGTTATTTTGATGTTTTCAATAAAAACTCCAGAAGAAATCGCTATAATGGCGGAAGGTGGTAAAATCCTGGCAAAAATTATTAAAGAATTGGAGAAAAAAGTTCAGCCGGGAATTGCCACCAAAGAATTAGAAAGGCTCGCTGAAAGCCTGATTTTAAAATCTGGGGGAAAGTGTTCTTTTAAGGGATACCAAGGGTATCCTTTTTGTCTTTGTACTTCAATAAATGAAGAAATCGTCCATGCAGTTCCTTCTCAAAGAAAATTAAAGGAAGGAGATGTATTGTCTTTAGATATCGGAATGAAATATAATGGTTATCATTCTGATATGGCGGTTACTTTGCCGGTTACGCGACCCGGCCGCGTAGAGAAAATTGACCCAGAGGCTTTAAGATTAATTCGGGTAACAAAGAAATCCTTAAAAAGGGGAATTAAAAAAGTTCGCCCGGGAAATACTTTCGGCGATATTGGAAATACCATTCAAAGATATATTGAGGGCCAGGGATTTAATGTTGTTCGAGACCTTTGTGGTCATGGAATTGGCCGAGAACTTCACGAAGAACCTCAAATTTTAAATTATGGAAAAAGACACGCAGGCCCTGAAATTAAAGAAGGGATGGTATTTTGTATTGAACCTATGGCGATAATGGGGGATTGGAAGATAAAAAAAGCAAAAGACGGTCACGCTTTTGAAACAGGGGACGGGTCTCTGTCAGCTCATTTTGAACACACAATGGTAGCAACAAAAGATGGTTGCCGAATCCTGACGGTCTAAAACCCAACGTTAGTTCTTGGGGCGCCAGTCAAACTGAGCGTCCCTGT
Source organism: uncultured Candidatus Saccharibacteria bacterium (assembly GCA_964431915.1). Lineage (GTDB taxonomy): Bacteria > Patescibacteriota > Minisyncoccia > Minisyncoccales > CAZKCU01 > CAZKCU01. The sequence continues at coordinate 11,715 of CAYSLI010000002.1, forward strand.
TTTATTTTTGGAAAATTTGTGCTAAGATAATTTAATGCCAAAAATTTATCTATCCGTCATCGTTCCTGCCTATAATGAGGAAAAGCGATTACCCAAAACTTTAAAAGAGATTAATAAATATTTGTCAGAGCAAAGTTACGATTATGAAATCATTGTTGTTTCTGATGGGTCGAAAGATAGAACAGTTGAAGTTGTTAGAAATTTAATGACCGAAATTAAAAATCTGAGAATCCTTGATTTTAAAGAAAATCGGGGTAAAGGTTTTGGTGTCCGCCAGGGAATGATAGCAGCTATTGGCGAGTATCGATTATTTACTGATTCTGATAATTCAACTTCAATTGATCAAGTTGAGAAAATGTGGCCAGAATTTAAGCAGGGCTATGATATTGTTATTGGGTCAAGAGATGTGAAGGGAGCAATTTTGGATCCCCCCCAGCCCTGGATAAGAAATGTAATTTTAGGGGAAAGCTTTAAGTTGTTTAGAAAAATAATTATTGGCCTTTGGAGAATCCAGGACAGCCAATGCGGATTTAAAGGATTTACCAAGAAAGCAACTGAGGACATTTTTCCACGGTGCATTATTGATCGTTGGGCCTTTGACCCGGAAATTTTAGTTATCGGGAAATTATTAGGATATAAAATCAAAGAAATCCCGGTTTATTGGAAAAATGATCCAGAAAGCAAAGTAAAGTTTAAAGGCATGGTGAAAATGGGAATTGATTTGTTAAAAACAAGGTGGAACATACTTACTCGTAAATACGATTAAGTAAATTTTATGAAAGGCTTTTCAAAAAAACCAATCAAAACTAAAGAGATCAAGTTTCCCTCTGAACTTCGTTATGATTTAACCTCAAGAGATTGGGTTGTTATTGCTACAGGCCGAGCAAAAAGGCCGGAAACTTTCAAAAAAGAAAAGCGGAAAAAAGAGGAACTCCCTAAAACTACATGTCCCTTTTGTCAAATTTCCTCTCAAGAAGCCCCTACTTTGATTTTTTCTCATGGAAAAAAAATACCTCTAGACCGGGGAATTCCTAAAAATTGGACCACTATTTCTATTCCCAACAAATTTCCAGCCTTCCTTCCTTCTGAAGAATTAAATCCCAGAACTGAAGGAGGATTTTATAAAACAATAAATGCGGTAGGTTTCCATGAAGTAGTAATTACCAGAGACCATAAAAAATCAATGGGGCAATTTTCAATCAGCCAGGTTAAAGAAGTATTTGATGTTTACCAAGAAAGATATTTAGAATTAATGAAAGAAAAATTTGTTAATTATGTTTCTATTTTTCATAACCATAAAGCTGAAGCCGGAGCTTCCATATCTCATCCTCACTCCCAGATTATAACTACCCCTTTAATTGACGTTGACATTAAAAAAGCTCTCTCCAATTCAAGGAAATATTACAGAGCCCATCGAAAATGTATTTATTGTCAGATGAATAATTGGGAAAAGAAAAATAAAAAAAGAGTAGTTTTTGAAAATAAAGATTTTTTAGTAATTTGTCCTTTTGCTTCAAAAGCTGCCTTTGAGGTTATTATCTCTCCCAAAAAACATTTGAGTAATTTCGAAGAAATTACTGAAAAAGAAAAAAAGCTTTTATCTCAAGCTTTCCAGATAGCCTTAAATAAACTTTACAAAGCCTTAAATGACCCAGCTTATAATTTCTATTTGCATACTTCCCCTTGCGATGGGAAAAAATATCCTTTTTACCACTGGCACTGGACAATATTACCAAAAACCTCCACCTGGGCTGGTTTTGAAATCGGCACCAGAATGGAAATTTCTACCATTGAACCTGAAAAAGCTGCTGAATATTTAAGAAAACAATAAGTATTGCTCGGGAACACAATTTTTAGGACAATCGCTCGGCAACAAAGTCTCAAAGTACCGACCCTCAAAATCCCAGCGTGATTTTGGAGTCTGCGTTCTCGGCGTCTGACTCGCCTTCGGCGAGACCATGCTCAGCCGCCTCCGAAAGCTACTTTGAGGATTTGTTGCCTCGCTTTATGAAACCACTCATTGTAGCAAACTGGAAATGTAATCCAATAATCTTAGAGGAAGGTAAGCTGCTTTTTAATTCAATAAAAAAAGGAATAAAGAATATTAAAAATGTGGAAGTAATAATCTGCCCACCGTTTATTTATATTCCAACATTCCAACATTCCAACATTCTAACAGTTAAGCTTGGTGCTCAAAATTGTTTTTGGGAAGAGAAGGGAGCTTTTACCGGAGAAATTTCTCCTCGAATGCTTAAAGATATAGGGGTGAAGTATGTTATTTTAGGTCATTCTGAAAGGAGGATTTACCTTGGTGAAACCGACGAAATGATAAATAAAAAAATAAAGTTAGTTTTGAAAGCAAAATTAAATCCTATTTTATGTGTTGGAGAGACTGAAGAGGAGAGAAGCCAAGGAAGAACCCAGGAAGTTTTAAAAAATCAATTAATATCTGCTCTTTCGAACATTTCTAAATCTATAATTCAAAATTCAAAATTCTCAGTTGCCTATGAACCAATTTGGGCAATTGGAACAGGAAAAGCTTGTGAAACTAACGAAGCTCAAACTATGGGTTTATTCATTCGAAAAATTATAACCCAGCTTTATGGGGGTTTTATTTCTAAAAAGGTTCGGATACTATACGGAGGAAGCATAAACTCCCAAAATGGGCTGAGTTATATTAAAGAGGCAAGAATGCAAGGGCTTTTAGTGGGAGGAGCATCTTTAAATAAGCAAGAATTTATCCAAATTATAAAGAAGATTGCAAGTAGTTGACTTAATTAGGAACTTTTGCTACATTAATATTATTATGGAGAATTTTTCTAAAGGCCATTTTTATAATCCAACCCGAGGAAATTTAACATTGCCAAAGGTAATTGAAGAGATATTAAATTATATTAAAGAGAAGCCAGAGAAATTTTATGACATTATTGTTGGCTGTGATTCATCCTCAAGCCAGGAACCTCATTTCCCCGTGGCAGTAGTTATTTTGAGGACAGGAGAGGGAGGGAGATTTTTTCTTAAAAAAATAAGTTATCCTTTTTCTTCAAAAAAGAAATTTTATAACTGGAAAGAAAGAATTTTGGAAGAAGTTTTGCTATCTTGCCAGCTGGCCTTATTTTTGAGGGAAAATTTAGAAAAACAAATCAAAAAGTCAGTTTCTCTACCTAATTATCAGTTTCGATATATTCATGCTGATATTGGAGAAAATGGGCAGACAAAAGATATGATAAAAGAAGTGACTGGCCTTATTCAGGGAAATGGGTTTGAGCCCAAAATAAAACCAGAATCTTTCGTTGCCTCAACAGTAGCAGATAGATATACCTAGAAATAAAAGATGAATTCAAAAGAGCTTCGTCAGAAATTTTTAGAGTTTTTTGAAAAAAGAGGGCATAAAGTAGTGCCCTCAAGTTCGTTATTATCAACTGACCCCAGTGTTTTGTTTACTAGTGCCGGAATGCAGCAATTCAAAGTCTATTATTTAGGCGAGAAATCACCCTATGGGTTGGATGTTGTTTCCTGTCAGAAATGTTTCAGGACCTCTGATATTGAGGAAGTGGGAGATGAGAGCCATCTTACTTTTATTGAAATGCTGGGCAATTTTTCTTTTGGGGGATATTTTAAAAAAGAAGCGATAAATTTGGCTTATCAATTTCTTTTTAAAGAATTAAAATTGCCAATAGAAGAAGCTATTTTCACGGTTTTTAAGGGTAACAAAGATGTTCCAGAAGACAAAGAATCGATTGAAATTTGGAAGAAATTAGGAATTCCCGAAAATAAGATAAAAAAATGTGGAAAAGCAGATAATTTTTGGGGCCCGACTGGTAAAGAAGGTCCCTGCGGACCAACAACCGAAATTTATCTTCGAGGCATTGAGGTTTGGAATTTGGTTTTTAACGAATATTATCAAGACAAGAACGGAAAATTAACACCATTGAAACAAAAGGGAGTAGATACTGGAATGGGTCTGGAAAGATTAGCTATGGTTGCTCAGGGCAAAAATTCAGTTTATGAAAATGATTTATTCAATTCTATAATAAAAGAAATCGAAAAGAGAGAAGCTAAACCTTATTCCCTAAACCCTAAGCCCTATCGTATTATTGCTGACCACATTAAGAGTTCGGTTTTTTTGATTTCAGAAGGAATTTTTCCTTCTAATGTGGAAGAAGGTTATGTTTTAAGAAGAATTCTGCGAAGAGCGATAAGATTTGGGAAACTTTTAGATTACAGTCCACTCACTACCCAATATAGTTTTTTGATTCCTTTGGCTCAAAAAGTTATTGAAATTTATCAAGACATTTACCCCGAAATAAAATCCCGAGAAGCTGATATCTTAACTGTTATTCAAAAAGAAGGAGAGAAATTTGAAAAAACTCTTGAAAAAGGACTCAAAGAGTTTGGGAAAATTTCAGCCAAAGGCAATATTAAAGGAGACGAAGCCTTTCATCTTTACGATACTTACGGCTTTCCATTAGAGTTGACCGGAGAGTTGGCTAAAGAAAAGGGACTGAAGGTCGATGTTAAAGGATTCGAGGAATCTTTTAGGAGACATCAAGAGATTTCAAGAGCAGGTGTAGAAAAAAAATTTGGCGGAGTAGGAAAGGAAATAACTTACGAATCAGCTAAGCTTCATACAGCTACCCATTTACTTCATTCAGCTTTGAGAAAGATTCTCGGTGAACATGTTAAACAAATGGGCTCAGATATTACTTCCCAAAGACTTCGATTTGATTTCTCTCACTCGCAGAAAATGACACCAGAAGAAATCAAGGAAGTTGAAGATTTAGTTAATCAAAAAATTAGAGAAAATTTGGGGGTAAAAAAAGAAGAGATGTCATTGAAAGAAGCTCTAAATTCAGGAGCTTTATCTTTTTTTAAAGAAAAATACCCGGAAAGAGTAACGGTTTATTCGGCTGGCGATTTTTCAAAAGAAATTTGTGCCGGTCCCCACGTTAACAAAACCTCAGAACTTGGCAAATTTAAAATTATAAAGGAAGAATCTTCTGGAGCAGGCGTAAGAAGAATTCGGGGAATTTGTTCGCCTTTGGCGAAGAAATCTTCAGCTAAGCCGAACATTTTAAAATAATCAATATTTGTTTTTAAATAAAGAGAGTGATAAAATAAGAGGCGATGATAAATTTCTCGTTATTCCAAAAGAAAGAAGAGATATTTTTAGGATTGGATATCGGCACAGAAGCGGTAAAAGCTATAATTTTTTCTCTCTCAGAAAAAAAAGATAAAAAGATTACTATTTTGGGAAACTCTCTTTCCTACTTTGACAGTTACGGGGTATTTGACAGTCAGGATTTCGAAGCTGATGTTGTCAAAAGAACTATTTCAAAAACGATTAAAGAAGCTCAAGAAAAAGTTAATCAAAAGCCGAGCGAGGCGGGAGATGAGATTTTGTCTCAGCGACCGCCTAATCTGAGATTACTTGAATTGCCAGCTAACATTTTAAAAGGAAGAATTGTTTTTCAGTCTTTTAAAAGAAAAAATTCTCAATCCATTATTGACAAAAAAGAGAAAGAAGTGATTTATCAGAAGATTTTAAGCAAAGCTCAAAATGAAATTTCCCAGATTTTTGCCACAGAATCCGGCATTTTGCCGAAAGATATTCACTTTATTAACCTAAAAATCCTGGAAATAAAAATTGATGGATATCAAGTACCAGCTATTCAAGGGTATGATGGGGAAAATTTAGATTTTAGAATTTTAGCTATTTTTTTACCGAAATATTATTTAGAGAATATAAGAAAAATTATTCAGGATTTAATTCCTACTGATTTTTATAAAGGAGAGAGATTAAAGATTCTGAACCTTGCAGAACTTTTACCTTATTTTTTCAAAGACAGGATAGTCGATGGAATTTTTCTTGATGTTGGAGGAAATTTGACCCAGATTTTTTTAGTAAACAATGGAAAACTAAATAATGTCGGTGAATTCGAAATAGGAGGAAAAACTTTTTCCCAAGCTCTTTCTCAGGGTTTGGGAATAGAAATTTCAGGGGCAAGAGTTTTAAAAGAAAATTATTCTAAAGGAGAATTATCAGAAGAAGTGAGAAAAAGAGTTAGAGAGATTTTTTTTCAATCTTTAGGAGATTGGTTCAAAAATCTAAAACTAAAATTAAAGACCCAAAGGATTTTTGACGGAGGTCGGACCTCTGCAGGTTTACTACTTCCATCAACTTTTTTTCTTTTCGGGGGAGGAAGTCAACTGCCCGAAATTCAGGAAATTTTAGAAGAGGGGAATTGGAAGGGCTTTTCTTTTTTTACTCCCCCAAAAGTAAAATTTATTTATCCAAAGGACTTCAGAAATATTGAAGATATAACAAAAAAATTAAATAGCCCTCAAGACGTCCCTGCCTTACTACTTTGTTATGCCTGCTAAATCTAAACCCAAAAAAATTTTTGATATTTTTCCTCCCGAAACTTCTCCGGCTACCTTTAGACCGGAGGAGTTTCAAGCTCCGAAATTACCAAGCAGAAAACATCTGAGAGGGAAGAAAAGTTTGATTTTAGTTGTTGGAATTTTAATTTTAACCGGGATTTTTGCTTACTTTTTATTACCTCGAGCTCAAATAGAAATTTGGCCGGAAACTCAAACTTTGAATTTTAAAGAAAAGGTAGAAGTCTCTTCCCAAGTAATTCAGCCTAATCCTGGCTTTTGGCTAAAGCGTGGGGCTATCCCTGGGAAAGCTTTTTATAATCAGAAATCTTCTTCTCAAGAATTTCTTTCATCAGGTAAACTAATTAAAAAAGAGAAGGCAGGAGGTATAATTCGAGTTTACAATGCTTATTCTACCTCTTCTCGAGTACTGATATCTTCTCGTTTTATTTCGGCAGATGGAAAATTATTTTGGTCATTAAGAAAAGAGATGATTCCCGGGGCAAAATATAAAGAGGGAAATCTTATTCCAGGTTACGCCGACATTAAGGCTCAGGCAGCCGAAGTCGGAGAAGATTATAATATTAAACCTTCTACTTTTGCTCTTCCTGCGCTTGCCGGAAGTCCATTATACACTACCATTTATGGAAAATCTTTCTCTCCTATGACAGGTGGCTTTAAAGGTGAAGTTTCTCAGGTTACTCAGGGAGATTTAGAGAGGGCAGAAAATATTTTAGCCACCAATCTTTTTGAAGAGGGGAGTAAAGCTTTAGAAAATGAGCTCCAGTCGAATAAAAATTCCTCAGATTTTATCTTGCTTGATGAAGCTCAAAGTCAAGAAATTATTGAGGGTTCATCTTCGGCCAACCCGGGTGATGAGGTTGAGGCGTTTAATTTCCAGGTTAAAGTTGATTCAAAGGCTTTAGTATTTAAAAAATCTGATTTAGAAGATTTTTCTAAAGAATTTATTCTTTCTCAAGTACCTCAAAATGATTTAGAGCCAAATATCTTCTGGTTAAATAAAAAAATTCATAATGAAAGTCTAAAAATAGATTTTAGACCAGAATCAATAGATTTGAAATCAGAGAAGATTGTCTTAAATTTAGATATCACTGCTAAAATTTATTCAGATATTAATGAGATTAGCCTAAAAAAAGCTCTTTTCGGCAAACCCTTAGAAGAAACCCGAATTCTTTTGGAAGACCAACCTCAAGTTGCTAAAGTCCAGGTAAAATTTTGGCCATTTTGGGTAAAGAGAATTCCCCAAAATATGGGAAGGATTAGAATAAAACTAAATGTTGACTAGTTTAGGAAAATTTGTTATTGTAAATAATTATTTTGATGGTAAATCCAAATAAAAAATTCTTACAAAAATTCGGTCGGGTAATAGAAGCTCTACCCAGTATCCATTTCCGGGTAAGGTTAGATGATGGGAAAGAAATAATTGCTCATCTGGCTGGGAAATTAAGACTTTATCGAATAAAAGTTTTACCTGGGGATAAAGTAACAGTAGAAATGAGCCCTTATGATGAAAAAAGGGGAAGAATAGTATATCGTGGAAAATAAATTAAAGATTAAAGTTATAAGATTTGAATTAATTTAACTTTAACCTTCAACCTTAAATCGATTATGAAAGTAAGGTCATCAGTTAAAAAAATTTGTAAAAATTGTAAGATAGTTCGGCGAAAAGGCCGACTCTATGTTATCTGTAAAAATCCCAAGCATAAACAACGCCAAGGATGACCGCTCGGGAAGTAATTTGTATCATTCGCATTATATTTCTATGCCGAGAATAGCTGGTGTAAATATACCAGAACAAAAACAAATAGAAATTGCCTTGACCTACATCTTTGGCATAGGGCTGGCTTTGAGTAGAAAGATTTTAGCTACAGCTGGCATTGAGAAATCCAAACTTGCATCCAAACTAACTTCAGAAGAAATAAATCTGCTTAAAGAGATTATTGAAAAAAAATATAAAATTGAGGGAAATCTTAAAAGAGAGATAATGATGAATATTAGAAGATTAAAAAATATATCTTCTTTTCGAGGAATTCGTCATATTAAAGGGCTACCGGTGAGAGGCCAAAGAACCCGAACAAATACTCGGACTGTCCGGGGGAATGTCAGAAAAACAGTAGGCTCGGGAAAGAAACCTGCTCCAGCCCCCAAGTAATGATTTATGGGTAAAAAGAGAATCGTCACTAAAACAGAAGAAGAGCTTTTAAAAGAAAGAGAAAAAGTACAAGAGCGCCTGAAAAAAGAGGTTAAACTTAAGCCTTCTCGAAAGATTACAGAAGGTAGAATTTATATTTTAGCTTCTTATAACAACACCATTATTACCTTAACTGATCTTCGGGGAAATGTTTTGGCCTGGGCCAGTGCAGGCAATATTGGATTTAAAGGAACAAAAAAGGCTACTCCTTTTGCCGCCTCGAGAGTAGCAGAAGTTTTAGTTCAGGCTGCTAAAAAATTAGGGATTGAGAAGGTAGCCATTTTAGTAAAGGGAATTGGGTCAGGCAGGGAATCAGCAGTTAGATCTTTGGCTGCCAGAGGTCTTGATATCGTTTCAATTAAAGATATCACACCGATTCCCCACAATGGATGTAGACCGCCTAAAGTCCGCCGTGTTTAAAGTGACACAAAGATATCAATACATATTAATGATGTGAATATTGGTATAATTAGTATTAATTTGTATGTTAGCGTCGATTTATGCAGAATTCTAAATGTAAAATATGTCGCCGATTAGGAATGAAGCTCTTCTTGAAGGGCGAACGTTGTTTGAGCCAGAAATGCCCGATGGTAAAAAGGTCCTATCCGCCCGGCCAGAAGAAGAAAAGAAGAACTAGAACTCCTTCTGAATATGGAAAAGAATTAAGGGAAAAACAAAAATTAAAAAAATGGTATAATTTAGGAGAAAGGCAGTTTCGGAAATACGTCAGAGAAATCTTAGAGTCTCGTCAAGGAGAAAAAAAAGATGTCCTTACTTTATTAATTAAAACTTTAGAAAGTCGTTTAGACAATGTGATTTTTCGGTTAGGGATTGCCTCTTCCAGGTCTCAGGCTAGGCAATTAGTCTCCCATGGTCACTTTTTAGTTAATTCAAAAGCAGTTAACAATCCCGGATATCTTATAAAAAAGGGAGACAAAATTAGAATTTCTCCGGCTTCTCGTAAAAAAAGTATTTTTCAAAATCTCTCTGTTTTATTAAAAAAAAGAGAGCTACCTTCTTGGATTTCCTTGGATGTCGAAAAGTTAGAAGGGAAGGTGATAGGTACACCTTCTTTAGAGGAGGTTGTTCCTCCGGCTGAAGTTTCGCTAATATTTGAGTATTATTCAAGATAAATTAACATAATCCCAATTATATTTATATGATTCCTTTACCATCTCAACCAAAAATTATTGAAAAAAAAGGAAATAGGGCAATCTTTCAGATGGAGGCCCTCTACCCGGGTTATGGAGTGACCATTGGGAATTCTCTGAGAAGAGTTTTACTTTCTTCTTTAGCGGGAGCAGCGGTTACTCGAGTGAAAATCAGAGGAATTCAGCACGAATTTTCAACAATACCAGGAATTCTGGAAGATGTGATTGAAATTATACTAAACTTAAAGCAGCTGAGATTTAAACTTTTTACTTCAGAAATCCAAAAAGCCAGATTAAAAGTAAAAGGCGAAAAGGAGGTGAAGGCCTCGGATTTTGAATTGCCCTCACAGGTTGAAATAGTAAATAAAACAGCTCATATCGCTACTTTAACTACCAAAAAAGCTGAACTTGAGATGGAAGTCCAAATTGAAAAAGGGCTGGGATATCAGCCAAGAGAATCAAGAGAGGAGGAAAAATTAGAAATAGGAGAAATTTCCCTTGATGCTATTTTTACTCCGGTAAAAAAAGTAAGTTATCAAATTGAAAATATGCGAGTGGGGAAAAGAACCGATTTCGATAGACTAAATTTAGAAATCGAAACAGATGGTCAGATTACTCCCGAAGAAGCTTTCAGCCAGGCTTCAGAAATCTTGGTAAAACACTTTTCTTTATTTACTGAAGCATTCAAAAAGCCAGAAGAGGAAGTGATGCAGGTAGCTCCAGTCAAAAAGAAAAAAACTATAGCTCGACGAAAAATTCTCTCCAAAAAACATATCAAAAAACATATGAAGGTAAGAAAAAGGAAAAAGCCTTCGGTTCAGCGCCGTACCTCCAAAAAATAATTAAATAAGTATGCGAAAAGGTAAACAAGGACGAAAATTAAGTCGAAAAAGAGGCCAACGTCAGGCATTATTGAAGGCAGAAATTTCTGCTCTTTTATCGAGAGAAAAAATTAAGACCACTGAGGCCAAAGCAAAAGAAGTACGGCCCCTTGTAGAAAAATTTATAACTCGGGCTAAAAAAGGAGATTTATCTTCAAGGAGGTTATTGGCAAAATTTTTTTCTCCGGAGATAGTTACAAAATTGTTTAAAGAAGTTGGACCAAGGTACAAAGAAAGGAAAGGAGGGTATACAAGGATTATTAAACTTGGGCCGAGAAAGACGGATGGCGCGAGAATGGCGATAATAGAATTAATTGAAAGTTAAAAATTATGGAAAGGAAAACCCATACAATTGATGCTACAGGCAGGGTCTTGGGCAGGTTAGCAGCAGAAATCGCAATTTTGTTACGGGGTAAACATAGGCCCGATTTTGTCCCTTATAAAGATATAGGTGACATTGTTGTTGTTAAAAATATTAATAAAATAAAATTTACTGGTAAAAAATTTGAGTCCAAAATTTATTTCCGCCATTCAGGGTATCTTGGCAGTTTAAAAGAAATTCCTTTAAAAACACTTTTTAAGAAAGATTCTCCTAAAGTTTTGCAGAAAGCAGTTTTTGGGATGTTGCCGAAAAATAAACTAAGAGCAAAAATGATAAAGCGTTTAAAAATAGAATAATGCGAATTAATATGAAGAAAATTAAAAAGACAAAAAAAGCAGTTAAAAAAAAGCCTGCCCTTAAAAAAGTTAAGGAAGCAAAAGTTGTTAAAAAAGCCAAAAAGATAGGGTCTAAGAAAAAAGTTAGAAAACCAGCGCCGCCGCCAGCTCGCTATTTTGAAGCAGTGGGCAAGAGAAAAACAGCAATAGCCAGGGTGCGTCTATTTACCCGGGGAGAAAAAGTATTTTTAGTTAATGAAAAACCTTTTACTGTTTATTTTCCCACTCTTAATCTTCAACAAGTTGCTACAGCCAGCTTAAGAAAGATGCGATGTCTTGATAAATTCAGAGTTTTAGTCAAAGTTAGGGGAGGGGGAGTAAATGCCCAGGCAGAAGCTTTAAGACATGGGATAACTCGAGCCCTCACTCTTTTTAATCCTGATTTTAAAAAAAGGTTAAGAAGAGTAGGTTATTTAACTCGCGACGCCAGAAAGAGAGAAAGAAAGAAATTCGGATTAAAACGAGCAAGAAGAGCTCCCCAATGGCGGAAACGATAACCATAATACAAATGATACGAATTCAACTCAAATACTACGAATTATGCTAAAAGAACTTATTGATAAATTTTATTTGGACCAGCAGAGAGATAGAGAACAGGCTCATTTTTATATTACTGATGCCGGGAAATGTCCCCGCTTGGTCTTTTTTAAATTTAAAAATGCTCCCAGAGAAAAAATGGATCCCAGAATCTTAAGAATATTTGAACGGGGAGAGTATTTACATCGGAATATCTTCAATATTTTATACCGGCTTAAAATTGGAGTAACAACAGAGGTGTCTATCCCGGCTCAAGAAATTATTGCCGGTCGAGCCGATGCGATAATAAGCATAAATAAAGAGAATTATGTATTAGACATTAAAAGTATGAATAGTATGGTTTTTAGAAATCTAACAGAACCTAAAAAAGAGAATGTCTATCAACTTCAACTTTATCTTCACTATTTTAACATTAAAAAAGGAATATTATTTTATATTGATAAAGATAAACAAAATATTAAAGAATTTTTGATAAATTACGACCCAAATCTTGTCCAGTCTCTTTTAAAAGATTTTACAGACCTTAAAATAAAAATTGACAAAAATATCGTTCCTTCAAGAATTCCAGATTATCCAAATAATTGGCAGTGTCAGTATTGCCAGTTTAAAGAAGTTTGCAGTATGGCTGAAGGAGGAGAAATGAACTGGGAAGATTTTAAAAAGAAAATCGAATCCCAGAATGCAAAATAAACGATTATTTGTTTAATATTTTAAAAAAGCTCTTAGGGAGCTTTTTTGTAAAATGAAACTAAAAAGACTTTCCCGGAAATTTTATACTCGCAAAACTTTAACTGTAGCTAAAGACCTTTTAGGTAAACACATAATCAGGAAAATTGGTTCCAGAAAATCGGTCGGTAAAATTGTTGAGACCGAGGCTTATATTGGACCAAAAGATAGAGCTAGTCATGCTTTTGGGGGAAAGGTGACTCCCAGAAATAAAACAGAATATTTAAAAGGTGGCCACATTTATATTTATCTTTGTTATGGAACGTATTGGCAGTTGAATATTACAACTGAGAAAGCTGGGAAACCAGAGTGTGTTTTAATTAGAGCCTTGGAACCAATTGGTAAGGTGAAATCAAAAAAAATTGCTTCAGGGCCTGGGAAACTTTGCAAATGGATGAAATTAGATAAATCTTTTAATGGAGAAGATTTAGTAAATTCAAAAAGAATATGGTTGGAAGCCGGTGAAAAATTAAAAAAGCAACAGATTGTATCTGCAAAAAGAATAGGCATTGATTATGCCGGTATCTGGAAAGAAAAACCCTGGCGCTTTTATCTCAAGAATAATCCTTTTGTTTCCTATTTTTAGTCTGTCGGTATTTGATACCGACAGACAGATACAGAACTGTTTTCTGTGAAACGCTAAAAATTGACAATCTTTTTAATACCTTCATAACGTTACTTTATCAACTTTTCTGAAACGTATAAATTTCCTTCACCTAAGAGATATAATTTTTTATTTTTTTGATTAAAAAAGATTTTTGGACTTTGAAATTCTCTTAAATCCCAAGTTTGGACTCTATCTCGGTCGTCAATCTCGGCGATTTTTATTTTGTTCCCGGTATCAAAGATTAAATAATGGCTTGTTAGCCAAAAAACTTCTCCAATTTCTTCTGAAAAACGAGTTAAAAAAATTTCTTCTCCAACTTTTTTTTGAGGTTGGCCTAATTTTTCCTCCAGAAATAGAATCCAGATTTCATAGTTGTTAAAATAAACAATTTTTTTGAGGTCTGGAGAAAAGCTAAGACTATTAGCCGGGGCAGAAAGTTTTTTAAAATTCTTTAAATCTTGATTAAAAAAGTAAAGATTGTCGTCTTCTTTGAGTAAAATTTTAGGAAAATTTACCAGAAGTTGATAATCAGACTCCTTTTTAATCGGGAATGGCGAGAAAGAAAGTTGTTCCTGTCTTTTTCCAGAAAAGTCGGTTCTAAAGAGAAACCCTCCACTTGAAATCAAGAATATATTTCCTCCAGAAGCCTCGTAGGCTATTAAATTACTTGAGATAGCTTGAGAGATTTCTTTAGTTTCCCAGTCAGCTTCAAAGAGCTCCGAGTTTTTTGAAATTTTGTTTTCCTTAATTTTTTTCTTAGATAGCTTGGTAAAAAATAGTTTTTGAGGAACTTGAGGATTAAAAGAAATATTCTCAATGTCAGCTTCCAAGAGATTGAGGGAAATTAAGTCGGGAGGAGTTTTTTCCAGGTCCAAAATAAAATATTTCTCTTTCCCTTCAAAACCGACTTCTAATAAAATTTTTTTAGAATCTGGAGAAAATTCTAAACTAAGAAAATCAACTTTAATTTTCTTACCTTTGGCGATGTCTTTTTCTCCAATCAAATAACTTTTAACATTGTTTTTTAAATCATAAAGATTAATCTGCCAACCGTTTTCTCTGATTTCTTCAAGAATTATTTTTCCCCCATCAGGTGAAAAAAAGAAATCTTTTACTTCTTTGCTTAAAACAGCAAAGCCGGGCCCTTCAGGGATTAAAAGAATATTTTTTGCTTCAGTAACTTGTTTTTCTTTTATTTCTAAAGTTTTTTCCCAGGCGAGATATCCTTCTTTCTTTATTTGGATGTTGTAGGTTTTGGGTAAGAGATTTTCAATCAGGACCGAACCAAAGAAAAAATCAGTTTTCTTTTTTAGTTTACCGTCGAAATAAATTTGAACACTTTTTGGCAAAACCTTAAAATAAAAAGCCCCGGTTTGAGTAACCTTTTTCTTTTCGAAGTCAAACCTATAACCCTGAGAATAAGAAATAATGACCAGAGCGCTTAAGAGAAATAAAAAGAAACAAAGAAAGAATAAAATAGTTCGAGTTTTCCGAGTCATAATAAATAATTTTAACCTTTCTAAAAGGATTTGCCAAGTTTTGAATTTTAATATAAGATAAATTATAATGGCTGAGAAATTTATAATTGAAGGCGAAAAACCTCTTAAGGGAGAGATTGAGGTGAGGGGCTCTAAAAATGCGGCCGGAGCCCTTTTAGCTACAACTTTACTTACTCCAGAAGAATGTGTTATTGATAATCTTCCATTGATTTCAGATATCTTAAATTTAATTGATATTCTAAAAGAGATGGGAGCAGAGATTGAATGGCTTGGAGAGAGGAAAGTTAAAATCAGAGCCGGGAAGAGAATTGATCCTCAAAAAATGGACTTTAAAAAAATTTCTAAATCAAGAGTATCGGTGCTTTTAATCGGCGCTCTTTTGCCAAGATTTAAAGAATTTAAGATTTCCAGACCGGGGGGAGATAGAATTGGATTAAGACCAATTAGCACTCATTTACAAACCCTCAAACAATTGGGAGCTGAAATTAAAGAAGCTGGTGATTTTTACTATTTTAAGTCAACTGGACTTGAGGGGAAAGAAATTGTTTTACCGGAATTTAGCGTTACCGCAACCGAAAATTTGATGATGGCAACTACCTTGTTAAAAGGCGAAACCATAATAAAAGGAGCAGCCTGTGAGCCTCATGTTCAGGATTTAGCTAAAATGCTAAAAAACATGGGCGCGGAAATACATGGCGTAGGAACTCATACTCTGAAAATCAAAGGTGTCAAAGAATTAAAAGGGACTGAGCATAAAATTATTCCTGATATGATTGAGGCCGGAACATTTATTGTTATGGGCGCAGCATCAGAAGGCAGGATTTTAGTAAAAGGTATAGACCCAGGGCATTTAGATTTGTCTTTAGCAAAACTAAAAGAGATAGGAGTTGAGTATAAAAGGTATGATGGTTCAATTGAGGTTTTTGGGAGAGGAGATTTAAAAGCATGCCGGGTTCAAGCTCTTCCTTATCCTGGTTTTCCGACTGACTTATTGCCCCTTGTTGTTCCTCTTTTGACCCAGGCAAAAGGCAAAAGTTTAATCCATGACCCCTTATATCCGAATAGATTTAGTTATGTGGATGAACTAAGGAAAATGGGGGCTGATATTGAAATAGTTGACCCACATCGAGCTTTCGTTTTCGGCAAAACTCCTCTGAAAGGATTTAGAATTGAATCGTGGGATATAAGAGCTGGAGCGGCTTTGGTTTTAGCTGGACTTTTAGCCCGAGGCAGGACTATAATTGAGAATGTGGAGCAAATTGATAGAGGATATGAGAGAATAGAAGAAAGACTGCAGAAGTTAGGAGCAGATATTAAAAGAATATAATATGTTTATTAAAAAAATCGGCATTGATCTTGGAACCTGTAATTCATTAGTTTTTATCCCTGGTAAAGGGGTGGTTTTAAAAGAGCCTTCAGTGGTAGCGGTAACTCTTTCCGAAAATAAAATTTTAGCAGTAGGAGCTGAAGCCAAAGAGATGACTGGCCGGACTCCTGATACTATAAGAGTTTACCGTCCCCTGAAAGATGGAGTTATTGCTGAATACCGAATTACTGAAGCCATGTTGAGATATTTTATTACTAAAACAGGTGGTAATTTCCGACTTTTCAAACCTGAGTTAATGATTGGAGTACCGGCCGGTATTACTTCCACTGAGAGAAGAGCGGTAATTGAAGCTGGCATTAGTGCTGGAGCTAAGGCTGTCTATGTGGCAAAAGAGCCAATTTTAGCGGCTATTGGGGCCGGTATTCCTATTAATTCTTGTTCCGGACATATAATTGTTGACATTGGTGGCGGGACATCCGAGGTGGCGGTAATTTCTCTTGGAGGAATAGTTGCCTCCAATTCCGTAAGGATTGCCGGTGATAAAATGGATTCGGCAATCGCAGACTATATTAAGAAAAAATATAATTTAGCCATAGGTTCCCAGACTGCCGAGGAAATAAAAATAAAAATCGGCACTGCTTCCCCTGAGGAAGAAGAAAAATATTTGGAAATTCGGGGAAGGGATTTAATTTTAGGGCTACCACGAACGATTAAAATTTCTTCTAATGAGGCCTGCGAAGCAGTTTCTGATGTCTTGACTGAAATTATCCAGGTAGTTAAACAAGTTCTAAGAGACACTCCGCCTGAGTTATCTGCTGATATTATGGACAAAGGAATGATTCTTTCAGGAGGTGGAGCCTTGCTTAGAAATATTGATGAGCTAATCAGCCAGACAACCGGCATACCCTGTTTTATAGCTGAGGAACCTTTGTTGTGCGTGGCTAAAGGAACAGGAATCGTCTTGGAAAACTTAGAAGCATATAAAAAGAGCATAATGAGCAAAAAGTAACCGCTTATGATTGTGGGTCACCAAAAACAATGGCAATTTTTAAGAAAATCGGCAGAAATCGGAAGAACTTCCCATGCCTTACTATTTGTCGGTCAGGCCCAATTAGGGAAAAAAACTTTAGCTATTGAATTTGTTGAAAGTCTTTTTAATGAGAATATCCAGGGAAAACAACATCCTGATTTTATTTTTGTTGAGCCCCAAAAAGGTAAAATCCAAATTTCTCAGATTAGAGAATTTATCAGAAGGTTGTCTTTTAAACCCTTAATAGCTCCTTTTAAAGCAGCAATTATAGATCAGGCTCATTGTATGAATCAGGAAGCTCAGAACTGTCTTTTAAAAACCCTTGAGGAACCAAAAGGCAAAGCCATTTTAATTTTAATAACTGAATATCCAGAAATGTTATTTCCGACCATTCTCTCACGATGCGAAGTCATAAAATTCTATCCAGTGAGAGAAATAGAGATTAAAAAATATTTAGAAAATCAAGGAATTTCCCAAAAAGAATGGATTGAAGAATTAATCCGCTTTTCTATGGGAAGACCGGGAGTAGCCATAGATTTTATTTCTGAGCCTCGGAAATTAGAAAATCAAAGAAAAAGGATAAAAGATTTAATTAAATTTTCAAATTCAGAATTATCTGCTCGTTTTCAATATGCCAAAGATTTGTCTCAAGACCCTCAGAATACAAGAAAAATTTTAGACATTTGGTTGAGATACTTTAGGAATGTTTTACTGGCTCGGAGTACAGGTCAAGAGCATTTAAACGGCCTTCAATTTAATAATTACTCTTTCTCCAAAATAAGAAAAATTCTTAAACTTTTGCAAAAAATAAATTTTTTAATCCAAAAGACCAATGTTAATTCAAAACTGGCTTTGGAAATATTAATGGTAGAATTATAGTATGTTTATAGAAATTATTAACAAAATCAAACCTGAACTCGACAAAACCATTAATTTTTTAGACAGGGAATTAGCTAAAATTCGAACTGGACGGGTTTCAGCTTCCTTGGTCGAAGATTTAATGGTTGATTACTACGGGAAAAAAACTCCCTTAAAACAACTATCTTCAATTTCAAGTCCCGGTCCCAGAACTCTTTGCATTCAGCCCTGGGATCATTCGATTCTTCTAAATATTGAAAAAGCTATCTTGGAATCAAATTTGGGTATAAACCCAATTGTCGAGAAAGATTTAATTAGGCTTTCTTTTCCTCCTCTAAGCGAAGAATATCGAAAAAATCTTCTCCGAGTTTTAAATGAAAAATTAGAAGCAGCTCGTTTGACTTTCAGGCGCTGGAGAGAGGAAGCCTGGCGCCAGATTCAAGAGGGGTTTAGGCAGGGAAAAATTCGAGAAGATGATAAATTTCGGGCAAAAGACGAACTTCAAGAATTGATTGATGAATATAATGAAAAGATTAAAGAGATGGAGGAAAGAAAAAAGAAGGAGATAATGAAGTAATCGTTCGGGAAGCTAATTTTTGGTACGCGCGGTTTTTTTCCAGCGAAAAATCGCTGCTACTCGCGAATTGCTCGCCGCGAAACGGCGAGACCAAGCCAATTCGCTGCGGATTGTCCCGAAAATTACTTCCCTCACATCGGAGGTTTAAAAAGAAAAATTGATGATTCTTACAATTTTTATCGCTTTTATCAGCTTAATGAGCTTATTAATTTTACATGAGTTTGGCCATTTTATTTTAGCCAAGCGCTTTGGAGTGAAAGTTGAGGAATTTGGAATTGGCTATCCCCCTAGATTGTTTGGGAAAAGAATTGGCGAGACGATTTATTCTTTAAATCTTTTACCTTTTGGAGCATTTGTTAAAATTTATGGAGAGGAAAAGAAGATTGAGCGCGAGCGAAGTTTTTCTCAAAAACCAATCTGGCAGAGAGCTTTTATTGTTTTAGGTGGAGTGGTTAGTTTTTGGATAATTTCAGCAATTTTGTTGAGCATCGTGATGAGTTTGGGAGCGCCGACCGCTATTTCTGATGAAGAAAATAGTGGATTGATAAACCCGAGAGTTCAGATTGCCTCTGTGAGTCCTGACTCGCCGGCAGAAGAAGCTAACTTAGAAGTTGGTGATACTATAAAAAAATTAACAATTAACAGCCAGCAATTAACAATTAATAAGGTAAAAGAAGTTCAAGAATTTACAAATTTACATAAAGGAGAAGAGATGACTTTAGCGATTGAAAGGGGAAAGGAAGTTTTTGAAGTTTCTTTGGTTCCGAGAGTTTCGCCGCCAGCTAAAGAGGGGGCAATGGGAATAGCTTTAGTCCGGACGGCGATTAAAAGTTATCCCTGGTACAAAGCTCTCTTTCAAGGAATTTTGGCTACTGGGAATTTAACAATAGCAGTAATTCAGGGTTGGATTCTGGCTTTGGGCAATCTAATAAAGGGATTACCGACCGGAGTTCAATTAATGGGGCCGGTAGGAATTTTTTCTTTATTTGCCCAGGTTAGTCAATTAGGAGTAATTTATTTTTTACAATTTATCGCCACTATTTCTATTTATATTGCTTTATTCAACATTTTACCAATTCCAGCACTTGACGGAGGAAAACTTTTATTTTTAGGAATTGAAGCAGTAAGAAGAAAACCAGTTTCTCAAAAAATTGAACAAAATATAACTTTTGCTTTCTTTATGATATTGATTGTTCTAATGGTTTTGGTAACAATAAAAGATATTGCCAGGCTATTTTAAATAAGTTATGAGACAATCTCAACTTTTTACAAAAACAATTAGAGAAACACCGAGAGATGAAAAAAGTATAAATTCTCGTCTTTTAATTAAGGCTGGCTTTGTTGATAAATTAACAGCCGGAGTTTATTCTTATTTACCTTTAGGATTTAAGGTGCTCAAAAAAATTGAAAATATTATTCGAGAAGAAATGAATAAAATTTTAGGCCAAGAGGTTCTTTTACCAGCTCTTCATTCTAAAAAAAACTGGGAGATAACGGACCGTTGGCATTATAAAGAAATGTTTAAAGTAAAAAGTCGGGAAGGAAAAGATTTTAGCTTGGGTTGGACCCACGAAGAAATTATTACTCCTTTAGTTAAAAAATTTGTTCAATCATATAAAAACTTACCAGTTTTTGTTTATCAAATTCAAGATAAATTTAGGGACGAACTCCGAGTCAAATCTGGATTATTAAGGGGAGTAGAGTTTATTATGAAGGACCTTTACTCTTTCCATCGAGATGAAAAAGATTTGGATAAATATTATGAGAAAGTGAAAAAGGCTTATTTCCGAATTTTCGAGAGATGCGGTTTGAAGAAACAAACTTTTTTAACCCTGGCTTCTGGAGGGACTTTTAGCAAATATTCTCACGAATTTCAAACAATAACTCCTGCCGGTGAAGATGAAATATATCTTTGTCAAAAATGTAAATTAGCTGTCAATAAAGAGATTATTGAAAAAGAGAAATATAAATGTCCAAAGTGTAAAAGTAAAAAATTAGAAATTAAAAAAGCCATTGAAGTAGGAAACATTTTTAAATTAAAAGACAAATTTAGCAAACCGTTTAATTTTAAATTTAAAGATAAAGATGGAAAAGAAAAGCCGGTTTTGATGGGTTGTTATGGTATAGGGCTTGGCAGACTTATGGGGGCTGTAGTTGAGGTTCATTATGATAAAGATGGAATTATTTGGCCAAAAGAAGTAGCTCCTTTTGATTGTCATTTGTTAGCCCTATCTGGCAGTAAAAAAAAGTTTGAAAGAAAAATTGGAAAAGTTAGTGAGAAATTATACCAAGATTTAGAAAGAGCTGGCCTCGAAGTATTATATGATGATAGAAAAGACAAGACAGCTGGTGAAAAATTTGCCGAAGCCGATTTAATTGGAATACCAATCAGAATTATAGTAAGCGAGAAGACATTAAAAAGAGGCTGTGTTGAAATCAAAAAAAGGAAAGAAGAAAAAACAAGATTAATAAAACTAAATCAGATAATAAATTATGTTAAATAAAATTTGGAGGACATTTTTTCAAGATATTGCTATTGATTTGGGAACAGCCAACTCTCTTGTTTATGTCAGAGGTCGAGGGATTATAATCGCAGAACCTTCGGTAGTAGCTATAAATCGAAAAACTGGTCAAATTTTAGCCATAGGAGAGGAGGCTCGAAAGATGGTTGGTCGAACCCCAGCTCATATTGTAGCTACCAGGCCCTTGGTTTCAGGAGTAATTTCTGATTTCGATGTTACTGAACAAATGCTGAGATATTTTATTGAAAAAGTTTATAAAAGAAGATTTATCCTTAATCCTAGGCCTCGAGTAATCATTGGTATTCCTTGCGGGGTAACTGAGGTGGAGAAAAAGGCAGTTGAAGATGCGGCAAAAAATGCTGGAGCAAGAGAAGTCTATTTAATTGAACAACCGATGGCAGCTGCCATCGGCGCCCGGCTCCCGGTTCAAGATGCCGGAGGAAACTTTATTGTTGACATTGGAGGAGGAACAACTGAAGTAGCAGTAATTTCTTTAGGGGGAATAGTTATTGCCAAGAGCCTGAGAACTGCCGGAGATAAACTTTCAGAAGACATAATTCAATTTGCCCAAGAAGAATATAAGTTATTAATTGGAGAAAGAACGGCCGAGGAAATTAAAATTAACATTGGTTCTGCCTATCCGCTCAAAGAGAAAAAAGAAATGCCTCTTCGGGGAAGGAACTTAGTTACAGGTCTTCCTGAAGAAATTTTAGTTTCTGACGAAGATATTAGAAGGGCTTTAAAAAAATCGGTTAGCCAAATTATTGCAGCCATAAGAACTACGGCAGAGGAAACTCCTCCAGAACTTCTCGCTGATGTTATGGCAAGAGGTATTTATCTTGCTGGCGGCGGTAGTCTCTTGCGGGGGTTGGATATCTTGGTTGCAAAAGAGACAAAAATTCCTGCCAAAATCGTTGATGATCCTCTAACAGCGATGGTTAGGGGAGGAGGGTTGGTTTTAGAGAACCTTGATGAACTACATGAGGTCTTGGTAGAGACAGAGTATTTAGAACCACCCCATTAATATGGTTACGCAAAAAGAAGTAAAAAGAGTAGCAAAATTAGCGAGAATTGGTTTAACTAAAAAGGAAGAAGAAAAGTTTAGCAGGGAGCTTTCTTTGATTTTGAATTATGTGGAAAAATTAAAAGAAGTTAATA
Source organism: uncultured Candidatus Saccharibacteria bacterium (assembly GCA_964431915.1). Classification (GTDB taxonomy): domain Bacteria; phylum Patescibacteriota; class Minisyncoccia; order Minisyncoccales; family CAZKCU01; genus CAZKCU01. Next base: position 33,898 of record CAYSLI010000002.1, read on the forward strand.
TTTCAAAAACTCTACCAACCAGCCACTCAATTAAAATGGAAAATGTAATGAGAGAAGACTTAGAAAACGAAAAATTAAAAATGAAAAATGGAAAATTATTGAAGTTGGCACCCGAGACTAAAAACGGCTATTTAAAAGTAAAATCTATTTTTAAATAAAAGTTGGACAAAAGTATACCGTTATGTAGCAGCATGCTTTTACACTAAATCTGTGGAATTAAAAAATTTAACAATAAAAGAAATTCATGATAGTTTATTAAAAAAAGAGTTTTCAGCTTTTGAACTCTGTAAAATTCATTTAGAGAAAATCAAAAAAGAAGACAAAAAATTCCAAGCTTTTTTAAGTGTAAGTAAGGATTTAGCAATTAGTCAGGCAAAGGAAATTGACGAGATGATTTCTCAAGGGAGAGAAACTTCAATTCTGGCCGGTATTCCTCTGGCAGTTAAAGATAATATTTTAGTTGAAAATATTAAATGTACAGCTGGCTCAAAAATTCTGGAAAATTATATCGCTCCGTATGATGCCACTGTCATAAAGAAACTGAAAGAAATTGGGGCAGTAATTTTAGGAAAGACAAATATGGATGAATTTGCCATGGGTTCTTCGACCGAAAATTCAGCTTTTGGGCCAACCTGTAATCCCCATGATTTAACCCGGGTCCCCGGAGGGTCTTCCGGGGGATCGGCAGCTGCTGTTTCTGCTAATCTCAGCTGTTATGCTTTAGGCTCTGATACTGGAGGCTCTATACGTTTGCCAGCTTCTTTTTGCGGAGTAGTTGGACTAAAACCAACTTATGGAGCAGTTTCTCGTTATGGCTTAATTTCTATGGCTTCTTCCTTAGACCAGATAGGGCCTATTACTAAAACAGTCAAAGACGCTAAAATAGTTTTTGAGACTATTCAAGGAAAAGACAGAATGGACTCAACAAGCGTTGAAAAGTCAAAAGCCAAAAGTCAAAAATTAAAAATTAAAGAATTACGCATTGGCATCCCTAAAGAATATTTTATTAAAGGAATGGATGCTGAGACAGAAAGAATAATAAGAGAGGCAATTAAAAAAATTGAAGCCTTGGGAACAAAAATTGAAGAAATAAGTTTACCTCATACCGAATATGCCCTTGCCACTTATTATTTAGTGATGCCTTCTGAAGCCTCAGCTAATTTAGCGAGATATGATGGGATAAGGTATGGATATTCCTCTAAAGAAACAGGTACTTTATTAGATGTTTATTTAAAGTCAAGGGAAGAAGGTTTTGGCCCAGAGGTAAGACGCCGAATTATGCTTGGAACCTATGCTTTATCTGCAGGTTATTATGAAGCCTATTATTTAAGAGCTCAAAAAGTTCGGACTAAGATTTTAGAAGATTTTAATAAGGCTTTTGAAATGGTTGACCTTATTTTGACTCCTACTTCGCCAGCTCCGGCTTTTAAGATTGGAGAAAAAATTACCAACCCCTTAACAATGTATCTATCTGATATTTTTACTGTTTCAGTAAATTTGGCCGGATTACCCGCTCTTTCTCTGCCTTGCGGTAAAACTCATGACCTTCCGGTAGGGCTTCAAATCATTGGAAAGGCTTTTGAGGAAAACAAAATTTTAGAGTTTGGAGAAGTTTTCGAAAAATTATAAAGAAAATTTCAGCTATGTTAGAGGATTTAATTTATTTAAAATTCATTACCCCGGGAATTTTTCTGTTTCTAAAAATTATTTTTATAGTTATTTCTTTGTTTTTCCTTGTTGTTATTTTTTATTCTCTTAGAAAAAGTAGCTGGCTAAAATATAGATTTTTGCAAGATGTGGTAGAGATTTTAACTTACCGGCCTTATGGAGTAAAAAAAATGGCCAAAATCTGGTCAAAGATTAAGGGAAGATTAGAACTTGGCGCTGAATCAGAATATAAGCTGGCAGTGATTGAAGCAGATAGTATGTTGAACGACGTCCTGGAAAGAATGGGTTTTAAGGGAGAGATCCTGGGAGATAGGTTAAAGCAGGTGACCACAGATATCCTTCCAAACGTTGAAGAAAGCAGGGAAGCTCATAAGATTCGTAACAATATTGTCTATGACCCGGATTACAAGTTAACCTTAGACCAGGCCAAAAAAGTATTGAAAATTTATGAACAGGCCCTTCAGGATTTACAGGTATTTTAATTTCGCTTGATTTTCATTAAAAAGTACGATATAATAACACCGCGCCGTGGAGGAGTAGTACCTTGCGAGGCCCATAAAATCTTGTGGCCCAGAATGGCAACATTCTGTGGAAAATTCCCGAAATTGCTGGGAACCCCCGTAAGATAGCGAGCTTGTGAGCTCTATCTCATGGGGCAATCAGCAGCCAAGCCGAGCACATAAAGTGTTATGTGCTTGGAAGGTTCAGAGGCTATAATGGGAACTTCCTTTTTAAAGAAGGAAGATGGTATAGTCCATTCCATTTGGAAACAAATGGTTAATATTAAAGAACCTCGAGACGTCCGTGCAATTCGGACCGGCGCAACTAGATTAGCCGGTGTAGCTTAATGGTTAAAGTGGGGCTCTCATAAGGCTTAGATGAAGGTTCGATTCCTTCCATCGGCACTCAAATTTTTGGTGGGTAAGTAAGACTGAAGTCGGGGATTCGATTCCCGTCACCTGCACTAAATATGAGGAAAATAAAGGAATCTGTTAGAATAAAAGAAATTGGAACCAAATGGAATGACTCTATCGAGAATCTTTTATATAATTGGCATTGGAAGGAGAATTTAATGCACAAAGAAATTGGAAAGAAACTTGGTATTCCACGCCCCACTATAACCCGTTGGTTTAGACAGTTAGGAATTCCTTCTCAGAGTTGCGCTCGGTTTACAAATAATAATCTATTGTATGTAGGACCTAACCGTCTGCCTAAAAAACCAAGATTACCAAAAAAGCCTCACTTCCGCATTTCGGTTGATGAAAATTTCTTTAAAAATTGGTCTTCACAGATGGCTTATGTTTTAGGGTATTTTACTGCTGATGGAAATATGTTTGTTAATCCGAATGGATCTCATTATATAGGATTTACTTCCACGGACTATGATTTAATATCTAATGTGCGAGAAATTTTAGGCTCTGAGCATAAAATAGGAGTACAAGAATACGAAAACCGCAAAGGCAGAATTCAATATTGTTTACAAATCGGAGGTAAGAAGCTATTTCAGGATTTACTTAATCTTGGATTAACGCCAAATAAAAGTAAAAAGGTAGAATTACCTAAAATCCCTAAAGTTTATTTTAAGCATTTTATTAGAGGATATTTTGATGGAGATGGGTGTGTGAGCTTTGGGTTTTATCAGAAAAAAGATAGAAGAAAACTTGGCTCTACTTTAATCACAAGGTTTAGTTCTGGTAATAGAAAATTTCTTAAAGATTTATTAAAATTTCTTCGAATATATACAAGAATAAAAGGAGGTTGCATTTATCGGAAACAAGAAGGAAGTTATGATTTAGCATTCAGTATTAGAGATAGCTTCAGGCTTTATGAATTTATGTATAAAGATGCTACAGAGAATCAATTTTTGGAAAGAAAATATAATAAATTTCAAGAAGCAATAAAATATTATGCGGGTGTAGCTTAGTTCGGATAAAGCGCCACTCTGTCACAGTGGAGATCGTGGGTTCAAGTCCCATCGCCCGCGCCTGAATAGTTAGACACGAACTCTCTTTGTTGAAGGAGGGTTGTGGGTTCGAGTCCCATCGTCCCCGCCAAAAATCGCCCTCAGGGCGATTTTTTTTGGTTTATTCTTCAAATTGAGTTCAAATTTTGACCATATTTTAGTAGTAGTTATCCACATATTTTTACTTGAAATCTGTTTAAAATTAGGGTAAAATGGATTAATGAAGACGCCAAATATCGACTTAAAAAATCTTAAAAATAAGGCTAAAAATGAGATTGAAAAAGCTGAAGATTTAAAAGAATTGAATGATATTTTTAAGAGATATTTAGGGAAGCGAGGAGAGCTTACTCAGGTTTTGCGTTCTTTAGAAAGGTTGCCAAAAGCAAAAAGAGTTAAAGTTGGCAAGGAGGCAAACGAACTTAAGAATTTTTTGAGAATCAAATGCGAGCAAAAAGTAAAGGAGATTAAAGAAAAAATTAAAAAAGAAACTGCCAAAATCGAATGGATTGATATAACTCGACCAGGAAAAAAACTAGTTCTTGGGCATTTACATCCTCTATCACAAGTTAAAAACAAAACTGAAGAAATTTTTCAATTAATGGGTTTTTCAGTGGTTGAAGGTCCGGAGGTTGAGACTGAATGGTATAATTTTGACGCCTTAAATATTCCCAAAGACCATCCAGCCAGAGACATATGGGATACCCTCTGGCTCAAAGAGCCAGAAAATCAAAAATCAAAAATCAAAAATCAAAAATTATTATTACGAACTCATACTTCACCAGTTCAAATTCGCTATATGAAAAAAAATAATCCTCCCTTACGTATTATTGTTCCAGGCCGAGTTTTCCGCCATGAAGCCACTGATGCCAGCCATGAAATTAACTTTTATCAAATTGAGGGATTAATGGTTGATAAAAAAGTCACAGTAGTCAATTTTAAAGCGATTATCCAGGAATTTTTTCAGAAATTTTTTGAAAAACCGATTAAAATTCGTTTAAGACCAGGTTTCTTCCCTTTTACTGAACCTTCATTTGAAGTTGATATGAGCTGTTTGGCTTGTAAGGGAAAGGGTTGTTCTGTTTGTTCTCATACGGGATGGCTGGAAATGATGGGGGCTGGGATGGTTCACCCTAATGTTTTTAAAGCAGTCGGGCTTAACCCAAAAAACTGGCAGGGGTTTGCCTTTGGAATGGGTTTAGATAGATTAGCTATGATGAAATACAAAATCAACGATATTAGGTTGTTCTATTCTGGAGACCTCCGCTTTCTCCACCAATTTTAATCCTGTCGGTATCAAATACCGACAGACAAAATATGATATTTTCATACGATTGGCTACAATCATTTTTTAAAAAAAGATTACCTAAGCCAGAAAAATTGGCTAAGCTTTTGACTATGTATTTTTTTGAAGTAGAAAGTCTAGGAAAAAAAGGTAAAGATTGGGTTTTCGATATCGATGTCTTGCCAAATAGGGCCTCTGATTGCTTTTCTCACTTAGGAATAGCAAGGGAAATAGCAGTTATCATAAACACTAATTGTCAACATCCGAGGTCCATTATTAAAGAAGACCAGAGGCAGAAAGCCAAAGACTTTGTTCAGGTTCAGGTCAAAAATAAACCAGCTTGTCCTCGATATACCGCCAGAGTGGTTACTGATGTTAAAGTTGGTTCTTCACCAAAATGGGTAAAGGCGAGACTAAAAGTTTGTGGGTTAAAGCCAATTAATAATGTAGTAGACATCGCTAATTATGTAATGTTAGAAACTGGCCAACCTTTGCATACTTTTGATGGTCAAAAGCTCGAGGGTAGAAAAATTGTGGTTAGACTTGCTAAAAAGCGAGAAAGAATTATTACCTTAGACGAAGAAAGATATGATTTGAATGAAGATATTTTAGTAATTGCTGATGCCAAAAAGCCAGTAGCTATTGCCGGAATTAAAGGTGGTAAAAATCCGGAAATTAATAGAAAAACAAAAATTGTGATACTGGAGTCAGCTAATTTTAATCCTCGGGTAGTTCGAAAAGCTTCCAGAAAATTAGACCTAAAAACTGATGCTTCCCTAAGGTTTGAACATGGGATTGATCCAAATTTAACAGAATTGGCAATTAATAAAGCAGCCAGCTTGATTCAGGAAATTGCCGGTGGCAGGATAACCCAGGGTTTAGTTGATTTTTACCCAAAAAAAGTTTCCCCAAAAAGAATTAAATTGGATTTTGATTATGTTGAGAGATTATTAGGAGTAAAGATTTCAACTAAAGAGATAAAAAATATTCTAAGAAGATTACAATTTAAAACTATCGAGAACGGTTCTCGATGGATATTGGTGGAAGTACCTACTTTTAGATTAGATATTTCAATTCCGGAAGATTTAATTGAGGAGATCGGCAGGATTTATGGATACCAAAAAATTCCTTCTCACTTCCCAATAGCAGCTTTAATTCCGCCCAAAAGAAACCTTGATATTTTTTGGGAAAATATGGCAAAAGATATTTTAAAGCAAGCTGGATTTACTGAAGTTTATAATTATTCTTTCATTGGTGAAAAGGAGGCAAAGATTTTTGGAGCCAAAAATCTAATTGAAGTAGAAAACCCGGTGAGTATAGAACAAAAATATTTGAGAGCAAGTTTGCTCCCGAATTTATTAAAAAATATCAGAAATAATATAAAAGAGTTGCCAGAGATTAAGATTTTCGAATTAGGGAAAGTGTTTAAGAAAACCAAAGATTTAAAAGAAAAAAGGATGCTTGGAGGAGCAATTATCGGCGATGCCTTTTTTGAAGCAAAAGGAGTCATCGATTTGTTGCTCAATAAATTTGGGATTTCAAATATTTGGTACGATGAATATCAACCGACTCCAGAAGAAAGTAAATTATCAATTTGGCAGCCACAAAAATGTGCTGAAATTAAAGTCAATCGTATGGAAATCGGATTTTTAGGAGAGATTTTGCCAAAAATTTTAGATGATTTTAAAATAAGCAGCAAAGTAGTCGTTTTTGACCTAGATTTTGAAAAATTACAAAAATTAACCTCTGAGGAACAAGAATACCAGCCAATTTCTTCTTATCCGGCAGCAGTTAGAGATATAGCTATCTTAGTTCCCAGAATGGTCAGGGTGGAGGAAGTTTTGAATATAATTAATGCTGCTGGTAGCTCTCTAATTAGAGATGTTGACCTTTTTGATATTTATGAAGGAGAGGAGCTGCCCGAAGGAAAAAAGAATTTAGCCTTCCATATAGTTTATCAGTCAGAGAGTAAAACTTTATCTTCAAGAGAAATTAATAAGATTCACCAGAAAATAATTAAAACCTTGGAAGAAAATCCAGGGTGGGAAGTAAGAAGATAAGATATGCCAAGAAAATCCAAAAAAATAAAAAAGCCAGACATAATCAGAAAGACAACCAGAAAAAAAGCAACTTCGGATTATACAGCTAAAGACATTTATGTTCTCAAAGGTCTTGAGCCGATCCGCAAAAGGCCGGGAATGTACATTGGCTCAACTGGTCCCGATGGTCTTCATCATTTAATATATGAAACCTGTGATAACGCATTAGATGAATTTATGGCCGGATACGGAAATCAGATGGAAGTTATGCTTTTGCCGAATAATCAAGTTAAAACTGTAGATAATGGTCGTGGTATCCCGGTAGAAAAACATCCCCAGACGAAAAAATCAGCCTTAGAAACAGTAATGACTACCTTGCATGCCGGAGCAAAATTTGGAGGTAAGGCTTACCGGGTAGCCGGAGGGCTTCATGGAGTTGGAGTTTCGGTAGTTTGCGCTTTATCTAAATGGATGAAGGTTGAGGTTTGTCGGGGAGGATTAAAATATTCTCAAGAATATTCAAAAGGAAAAACGAAGACTAAAGTTAAAAAAATTGGCAAGTGCCGGGAGACAGGAACCACGGTTATTTTTGAGCCAGATCCAGAAATTTTTAAGGAAATAAATTTCGACCTCAAAAAAATTTTAAACCATCTTCGCCAGCAAGCCTATCTAACCAAAGGAATAAAAATAACTGTTTCAGATGAGAGAACAAAACAAAAGCAAAGTTATGCTTTTTATTTTGAAGGAGGCCTAGCTGCCTATGTCAAGTATCTGGTTGGGGGAGCGGTTCCCCGTCACTCAAATATTTTCTATTGTTCAGGCCTAAAAAATGGAATAATTGTGGAAGCTGCTTTTCAATATACCCAAGAGTATGAATGTTATGAAGAAAGCTTTGCCAACAACATCTGGACCCAGGAAGGCGGCACTCATCTAACAGCTTTCCGAACTGCTTTGACCCGAACTTTTAATGATTATGCCAGGAGATTGGGCTTACTTAAGGGAACCGATGAAAACTTATCAGGCAAGGATATAAGAGAAGGTTTTACCGGAGTGGTCTCAGTTAAAATAAAAGAGCCCCAATTTGAAGGGCAGACCAAGGCGAAATTAGGAAACCCCGAAGCTAAGGTGGTAGTAGAAGGAGTAGTTTCTGAAGGTTTGACTGATTTTCTGGAAAGAAATCCGGCAGACGCCAAAGCTATCATTGAAAATTGCCTCTTAGCTCAAAAAGCTAGAGCGGCAGCTAAAGCTGCTAGAGAAACAGTTTTAAGAAAAGGAATTTTGGAAGGTTTAGCATTACCGGGGAAATTAGCTGATTGCGCCTCAAAAAAACCTGAAGAATCAGAACTTTACATAGTGGAAGGCGAGTCAGCTGGAGGAAGCAGCCGTCAGGGCCGAGATAGAAAATTTCAAGCTATTTTACCTCTTCGGGGTAAAATATTGAACGTAGAAAGAGCTCGCTTAGACAAAATTTTAGCCTCAAAAGAAATAAAATCTCTAATAATTGCTTTAGGGACAGCCATTGCCGAAGATTTTAATTTAGAGAAACTAAGATATCATAGGGTAATCTTGATGGCCGATAGCGATGTTGATGGCCAACATATCCGGACTCTGCTTTTAACTCTTTTTTACCGTTATTTTAAACCAATTATTGAAAAAGGATATCTTTACATTGCTCAACCCCCGCTCTATAAAATTCAGGCTGGGAAAAAGATTGAATATGCCTATACCGAAGCTGATAAAGCTGAAATTCTTTCAGAATTTCGCAAAGGCAAAAAACAAAAGAAAAATGGCAAAAAAGAAGAAACAAAAGAAGAAAAACTCACCGGTATAACCATTCAACGATATAAAGGTCTGGGAGAAATGAATGCGATTGAGCTTTGGGAAACAACCATGAATCCAGAGAATAGAGTTTTATTAAAAGTCGATATTGAAAATAACAAACAGACAGATCGAATTTTTGATACTCTAATGGGAAAAGAGGTATTACCGAGAAAGAAATTCATCCAGACCTATGCGAAAAAGGTTAAGAATTTAGATATCTAAAAATCTTGACCGGGGTTGACATATAAGTTCTCTTTGGTTATTATAAAACTTGATGGCCAAGGAGGCCATTTTTAAAACTTCGAAAAGTTTTATAACTATGAATATTCGCCAGTTTCCTAAAAAAATCTTAACATTTCTAAAAGAAGTCCGCCTGGAGATGAAAAAGGTTAATTGGCCAACAAGGCAAGAGACTTTAAGATACACTCTGATTGTCATTGGGGTTTCAATAGCCGTCGCTATATTTTTAGGAGGAATAGATTTTATATTCACTACCTTGCTTAATAAATTTGTATTATAAATTAACATCTTCGCTAGGGTATTACCACTATGCCAAAACAGCGTTTACCACAACAAAAAAATTGGTATGTTATTCACACTTATTCTGGATACGAGGACGCAGTTACCAAAAATTTAAAACAAAGAATTGAGTCTTTAGGCATGGAAGATAAAATTTTTAACGTCCTGGTGCCAAAAGAAAAAAAGATTAAAATTAAAAATGGGAAAAGAAAAGTAGTTGAAGAAAAAATTTACCCGGGTTATGTTTTAGTTGAGATGATTGTTACTGATGATTCCTGGTATGTGGTTAGAAATACTCCTAATGTAACTGGTTTCGTGGGAGCAGGAACTATTCCTGTTCCAGTTTCCGAAAAAGAAATTGAGATTTTAAAAAAGAGAATGGGAGTAGAAACTCCTCAATATAAAATTGATGTTAAAATTGGGGATCCAGTAAAAATTATTGACGGACCATTTAGAGACTTTGACGGAAAAGTTTCAGAAATTGATGCAGAAAGAGGGAAATTAAAGGTTTTAGTCAATATGTTTGGCCGTGACACACCAGTGGAATTGGATTCATTACAAATTAAGAAAATGTAAAATATGTTAAAGAAAATTAAAGCAGTAATTAAGATTCAAGCTCCGGCTGCCAAGGCAACACCAGCACCGCCAGTAGGACCTGCTTTAGCTCAGTATGGTTTAAATATCGCTGAGTTTTGTCAGAAATTTAACGAGGCAACAAAAAACCAGGAAGGTTTTACTATTCCGGTAGAAATTACAGTTTATGAAGACCGGACTTATGATTTTAAATTAAAATCTCCACCAGCTTCTGAACTTTTAAAAAAAGCTGCCGGAATCGAAAAAGGCTCCGGCGAACCTAACAAAACAAAAGTCGGAAAAATTACCAGAGAGCAATTGAGAAAAGTAGCTTTGCAAAAAATGGCCGATTTAAATACTGATGATATTAAAAAGGCAATAAAGATAATTAAAGCTACTGCCGAAAATATGGGAATTGAAATCAGCGACTAACTTAGCATTATTACTATGATTTTGTCTGATAGAGAAATTAAGAAATATTTAAGAACAGGTCAGATTAAAATAACTCCCAAACCAAATTTAAAAGAGCAATTAGGCCCTTGTTCCTTAGATTTGCGATTAGGAAATGTTTTTAAAATATTTAAACGTACTAAATTTCCTTACATTGACCTTAAACAAGAACTACCGATTGATGAAATAATGGAGGAAATTAAAATTAAAAGGCCCGACTCCTTGATTATGCAGCCGGGAGACTTTATTTTGGCTGTAACTGAAGAAGAAATTATACTGCCTTCGGATTTGATGGCTCGACTTGATGGCAGGTCTTCTTTAGGAAGACTTGGAATAGTTGTTCATTCAACTGCTGCCAGATTTGATCCGGGTTGGAGAGGGCGAGCAGTAATGGAGCTTGGTAATTTGGGGGCTCTTCCGGTAGCTATTTATCCCGGGATGAGGGTTTGTGCCCTAACTTTTGAAACTCTTTCTAGTCCTTCTGAAACTCCATATTTAAAACAGAAAGACCATAAATACGCAAAACAAAAATTTCCTTTGGCTAGCAAAATAAACCAGGAACCCAAATTAAAATAATGCCTTTTTTAACTTCTAACTTAAAAGTAAAATTTTTAGGCATTACTCCTGTTTTAAATAATAAAACAGGAGTTTTGAATCCTCAACAAATCGTGGCCCTGTCCAGCCTGACAACGTTTAAGGGAAAATCAATTGAAAAACTTCTAAAAGGAATTAAGAAAAAAGGTCAAAATTTAGATGAGAGAGTGAAATTAATTTTACAAAAGTCTTCTCTAAGAGGGCATGCTTCTTTATCTACTACCCCCAGCCTTTGTTTGGCATTTGAGGGAAGTAAATTTTTAGATTCAGCTTTAACCGGGATTGTTTTTTCTTCATCTTTAATGGCTTCTGGCCGTCGGACTGATACTGCCATTAGAGATATTGTTTATCCAGATGAAATTTTTATCAATAAAAAAGCAAGGGAGATTTACAACAAAGTTTCAGAAAAAATTATTGAAACATTTAATTATTTTAGATCTCAGGGAGTCAGCAAGGACGAAGCAAGTAAAATTTTACAGTATGGAATTTACGGCACGGGTCTCATTCAGCTGCCAGTAGAATCGATTATTGGTTTAAAAAAAGAATATGAAGCTGAAAAAGATTGGATGCCAGCAGAAGTTGGAATGTTTTTAAGAAAAATAGAGAAGCAGGCTAAGAAATTGGGAATTGACAGGCTTTACGCTACCCGCCGAGCTGCCCCAAGAAATGTTTATCCTTATCCTAATATTTTTAAAAATCCCAAAAAATCAAATATTGTTCGCGAAATAAGAAAAGAACAAAGATTATTTAAAGGAACAAAGTTAATTTCAATGGATGCTTTAATTACGCCAGCTTTGAAGAAAAAACTCGCCAACTTAGAAAAGAAGAGCCGGAAAACATTTAGTTCTTTAAAACAAATTAAAAAAAATTGGATGGAACTTCTTGACTTACGTCAGGAAATTCTCAGAGACTACAATTTAGCTTTAAGATTTAAAGTATTGTCTTCTATTCCTTGGCGGGTTTGGGGAGAAAAAAAGAGACATCGAACTGTACCTCAGACTATAGAGTCAATATATTATTGCATTGAAAGAGCAATAAAGAAGTTTAACAATTTTAAAAAGCAAATTGGGAAAACAAAAATTAATAAAAAATTAATGAGAGAAATTGAAGAAGTTTTTTCTATCCCGCCTTCAATCAAAAAAAATCCCGAATTTTTGTCAGAATATCTTTTAACTGCCTTAAAATCTTTTGAAGGTTATCAAAAATTACTTAAATTAAAAATTAAACCCAGAGAAGCTGTTTTTTTAATTCCTCGGGCAGTAAAAATTGATATTCTGCAGGATTATGATCTCTACAATCTTTTAACTGGATATTATCCACTTAGATTATGCCCAACTGCTGAGGAGGAAATGAGAAGAAATACTTTAAAAGAAGTTTCGGAAATAAAAAAGGTCTTAAAAGAAAAAGGATATGGTTGGCTAAATAGATTTGTTGGTCCCAAATGTCAAATTATGGGTTTTTGTCCCGAAGAGAAAAGTTGCGGTATGATTTTGAGTTCAGTTAAAAATTATAATGAAAAATTTCATCAGGAGATGAAAGATGAGTTAAAAAATTTAGCCAAACGATAAATGTAACGAGCTTTTACTTCGTCACATTTCTTCGTTAGCTGTGAATTTATGATTTTGGGGACTAAAAAACTTTTAGAGTTAGTTAAAACAAAAAAACTAATAGAGAATCTCTCTGAAAGAGAGTTAAAGAATCCTGAAGGAGCCGGTTTTGATTTAAGAATAGGGGAGTTATATACTATAAAGGGAAAAGGATTTTTAGGAATTAAAAAAAGAAAGACACCAGAAATAAAATTGGTTTCTAAATATCATAGTAAAAACCCAAAAAAAGTAATTCTTCAACCTAAGACCTATTACTTAATGAAAACTATTGAGAAATTAAATATGCCGAATAATCTTTTAGCTTTTTTTACTCCTCGCTCAACTCTTTATCGTTCAGGGGTCTATATTTTTGGTGGTCAAACTGCCCCTGGTTACAAGGGTGAGCTAACCACTGGAATTTATAATTTTAGAGCAGAGCCATTTGAATTAGAAATGGGTTCCAGAGTTTTACACCTGATGTTTTTTGAAGTCAAAGGAAAATCAAATTTATACCGTGGACAGTGGCAAGGAGGTAGAATAACAACTAAGAAAAAAGAAAAGCAAATTTAAAATGCTTCAAAATCCCTATACGGGAAAACTTATTGTGATGGAGGGTTTAGATGGTTCGGGGCAAAGCACTCAGGCAAACCTTTTAAAAGATTTTTTATTAAAGAAGGGCTATCAAACGGTTTTGACTAAAGAACCGACTCAAGATTCCAAAGATGGAAGAAAAATTAGAGAAGTTTTAGACAAAAAATCAGAGATTCAGCCTCAAAAATTACAAGAATTATTTGCTCAGGACAGAAAAGAACATTTAGAAGGTGTCATAATTCCTGCCTTAAAAGAAGGAAAAATTGTTATCTCTGATCGTTATTTCTTTTCCTCTTTTGCTTATGGTACAACTTCAGGTCTTGATCTAGGGTGGTTAATTGAAATAAATAATGATTTTCTTTTGCCCGACATTACTTTTTTCTTAAAAGTTTCTCCCGAGATTTGCCTAAAAAGAGTTGATGTGAGAAATAAAAATAAAGAAAGAACTCTTTTTGAAGAAAAAGAGAAATTATCCAAAGTTTGGCAGGTCTATCAAAATCTTCCTAATCGTTTTGATAACATTTCCGTAATTAATGGGGAAAAATCCATTGAAGAAGTTGCAGGATTTGTTAAAAAAATCATAAAGAAAGAACTAAAAATATGAAAATTGCTAAATTTATTGACCACACAAATATAAATCTTAAAGCCATGACAAAGGACATCAAAAAGACTTGTCAGGAAGCTAAAAGGTATGGTTTTAGGGGAGTTTGCGTAAATCCCAAATGGGTAAAATTAGTTAAAAAAGAATTAAGAGGAACTGATATTAAAGTTGTTTGCTTAATAGATCCGCCAATAGGAGGCAGTTCCCACCAAAAGAGGATGGAACAATGCCTAAAAGTAAAACAAGATGGAGCTGATAATTTGGATGTAGTAATGAAAATTAATGTGGCAAAACAAGGGAAGTGGGATGAGGTTTTAGAAGATTTAAAAGAGATCTGCGAAATTGTACCAAGTAAAGTAATTATTGGTTCGGGTTATTTGACTGATGAAGAAATAAAAAAAGCCTCAGAAGTTGTTAAAAAAGCAGGGGCTATTTGTGTTAAAACTTCAACTGAAAAAGGACCTTTAGAACACCGAGAATTAAAAGAAAAAGCTATTCATTTAAAAATTATGAAAAAAGCAGCTCCCGGACTTTTAATTAAAGCTGCTGGAAAAATTAAAACTCTAAAGGACTTAAAAATGATGGTAAAAGCCGGAGCAGATATTATTGGAACTAGTTCGGGAGTTGAGATTATAAAAGAGCTAAAAAATAAAAAAAGGAGCTAATCTCTTTTTAGAGAATTATAAAAAAGACTTGTGGACAGGTCTTTTTTGTGTATTTTATACCCTTATTTTTTTCGTATAAATTTGGTATAATTTAATAATGGCTAGACCTAGAGTTGTAATAATACCTAAAGACAAATTAAAAGGTTTATATCTGCGGAAAAAATTATCCTCAGTTCAAATTGCAAAAAGGTTTAATTGTGGCGAAAGAACTATTTATAGTAGATTATACGAATATAATATTCCAATAAGACACGATGTTAGAAGAACAGATATAACAAAAGATAAATTAAAAAAGTTGTATATCGATAGAAAATTAAGTATTCGTAAAATTGCTAAAATATTTAAATGTGGTCCAAGCACAATATGGACGAAATTATGTCTTTTGGGTATTAAGGTGAGAACAAAGAGCGAAGCGAATAAAGGAAAATATAAGATTAAGATACCCGAGGAGATAAAATTATTGTATGTAAATGATAAATTATCAATCTGCGAAATTGCTAGAAGATTTGCTTGCTGTACTAAAACCATATCGCAGAGACTTCATGATTATAATATTGCCATCAGAAAAGAAAAGGTAGAAATCAAAAAAGAAGACCTTGAGGAATTATACGTTAGAAAAAGAATGACGATTTATCAAATTGGAGAGAAATTTAATGTAAACGGAGTTACCATTTTGAACAGATTAAAGTATTATAATATTCCAAGAAGGAGCAAAACCGAATTGAATACAGAAAAATATAGGATTAAAATTCCTGTAGAGAAAGCGAAAAATTTATATGTAGATAAAAAACTACCTATTTCAGAAATTAAAAAATTATTTAATTGTCATCATGAAACCTTACGCAAAAGATTATTAAGATCTGGTATTTCTATAAGAAATATAAGCGAAGCGTTAAAAGGAAAACCTTCAACATTTAAAGGGAAACATCATACACTAGAAACAAGAAAGAAATTAAGCATATTAACTGTTAAACAATTAGCCTCAGGCAAAATGAAACGGCAAGATACTACAATCGAACGAAAAATAGAAGAGGGGTTGAAGAAAAACCATATTTATTATAAAAAACAGATTCCTCTATGTAATATTACTGTAGCAGATTTTTACCTGCCGAAATTTAAACTCGTAATCTATGCTGACGGAGATTATTGGCATAGCTTGTCTTTAGTCAAAAATAGGGATAAAAAACAGAGTGTTATTCTAAAACAAAATGGATATAAAGTTTTTAGATTTCAGGAATATAAAATCAATAAATCAGTAGATGATTGCATTAGAAGAATTAAAGAACGAATTTCATCTATAAATTAAATTCATAAAAAATATGTATAAACCAATCCTGGGCATTGAGGTACATGTAGAGCTCAAGACAAAAAGTAAAATGTTTTGTTCTTGTCTGAATGATCCAAATGAGCATCACCCGAACATTAATATTTGCCCAATATGTACGGCACAGCCGGGAAGTCTTCCTGTGATTAACAAAGAAGCGGTTAGAAAAACAATAAAAACCGGCCTATCTTTGAATTGCCAAATTCCTGAATATTCCAAGTTCGATAGAAAAAATTATTTTTATCCTGACCTTCCCAAAGGTTATCAGATAAGTCAGTATGACATGCCTCTTTGTAAAGAAGGTTATTTAGAAATCGACGATAGAAAAATTAAAATTAGAAGGGTTCATTTGGAAGAAGATACAGGCAGATTAATTCATAAAAAAGATTATTCTTTAGTCGATTTTAATCGAGCTGGCATTCCATTAATGGAATTGGTGACCGAACCAGGTTTAAGGTCAGCCAAAGAGGCAAGGAAATTTGCCGAGGAATTGCAGTTAATCTTGAGGTATTTAGATGTTTCTAATGCTGATATGGAGAAAGGACAATTCAGAGTGGAGGCAAATATATCCTTATCAAAAACAAAGAAATTAGGAACTAAAGTCGAGATTAAAAATCTTAATTCTTTTCGGGCAGTAGAAAAAGGGATTGATTACGAAATTAAAAGACAGACGGAAATTTTAAAATCTAGTAAAAAAGTCATTCAGGAAACTCGGGGCTGGGATGAAATTGCAGAAGTGACAGTAGGGCAGAGAGAGAAGGAGGAAGCTCATGATTATCGATATTTTCCCGAGCCAGATTTACCAATGCTTCATTTGGGCGTGGCAGATTATATTAATGAAGTAAAAGTAGAAATACCCGAACTTCCCCAGGCAAGACGGGAGCGCCTTCAAAAAGAATATCACATAGATGAAAAAACTATCGAAGTTTTTATTCAAAATAAAGATTTTGGCGAGTATTTTGAGAAAGTAGTTTCGGAGTTTGGTCCAAGGCTTTCCCAAGAAAAAATTTTGGGATTAATAAAATTGGCGACAAATTATTTGATTACTGATTTACAGGGTTTATTAAAAGGAGCCGTAGTTTGCGGCGAAGATTTTCTGATTACTCCGGAAAATTTTGCAGAATTTATTACTCTAATTTATGAAGGTGCAATTTCAAGTAAAATTGCCAAACAGGTTCTTGCTGAAATGTTTTCTACAGGTGTCGATCCTTCTCATATTATTGAAGAAAAAGGATTATCGCAAATAACTGATGAAGCTGAAATTGAAAAAATTATAAAAGAAGTCATTTCCAAAAATTCAAAAGCAGTTCAAGATTTTAAAAAAGGAAAAGAAACAGCTATCCAATTTTTAATTGGTCAAATAATGTCTCAGACAAAAGGAAAAGCCAATCCCAAAATAGTTAAAGATATTTTGAATAAACGCTTGATCCCCATGTCTAATTAGGCTAGAGGTTGACAAAATTAAAATAAAGTAATATAATTATAATATTAGTATCTTTAAAAAGGAAGTAATAATGATTGTAAAAGAGTGTAATACGATAGATTCAAAAGGACGGTTTTACTTTCCCAAAAAGGATAGGGAAGATTTTAAAGATAAAGTAGTTATATTCAGGTTTCATGATTATCTTTGTTTTTCGACCATGCAAGAATGGAATCAGCTATTAACTAAGAAACTCAGAGGCCTTAAAGGGAAAGAATTTCATATGATGGAACGATATCTTTGGAGTTCTGTTTTTGTTAAAAAAATAGATAAATGGAAAAGGGTATATGTTCCTTCCGGATTAAGAGAAAGGAGGAAACATAAGTGATGAAAAAGATGGGAGAAAAAGAGAAAGAGGTTGTAGCTATTCAGTGGAATTCCAGCGAAGGACAGGTAACGTTTCGTGAGCGGTATGCAGATGAGTCAGTAGGACCCATTGAAAACACTTCGCTCGAGACAAATAACCCCAATAAATTTCTGCTTTTAAAAAACAAAATTGAGAGGGAAAGGTTATAAAGTCAAAGCGGGGAGAAGGTATTTTATATCTTCTCCCCGTATTTATTTTAGGAATTTTTCGACTAATTTTTCTGCTACCTTTTTATTTTTCACCCAGTGAATTCTTTTATCAGGTTTCCACCAGGTTATTTGGCGCTTGGCATAATTTTTAAGTTCTATCAGGGAATTTTCAATCATTTCTTTGTCGGTAATTTTATTCTGCAAATATTGAGCTGCTATTCGATAATGTATTCCAAATTCTTCAATTTTCTGCCAAGAAATACCAAATTTCCTCAATTTTAGAATTTCTTTTAAAAATCCTTGCTCCAACCATTTAAAAAATCTTTTTTCTATTAATTCTCTGAGTTTTTCTTTACCCTTTTTTATTCCAATCATTAAAACAGGGTAGGGAAGTGGTTTTTTCTTTAAAGTAGGTACTGGTTTTTTTGTTTTAATTACAATTTCTAAAGCTCGAATCAATCTTCTGGGATTTTTCTTTTCAATTGTTCTTGCTCTTTTGGGGTCAAGTTTTTTTAATATCTTATATAATTCCTTAACTGTTTTTTTTGCCAAATTTTTTCTTAATTTCCAGTCAGGAGGAACTTCCGGAATTAAAATGCCATCAACTATTGCTTGAATATAAAATCCTGTTCCACCGCATAAAAAAGGCACTTTCCCCTTTTTTAAAATTTTACTTATTGCTCCAAGCGTCAATTTTCGATATTGAGTCACGGTAAATCTTCTCTTTGGACTAGCTACATCCAGGAGGTGATGGGTGATACCCAGCATCTCTTTTTTAGTTACCTTTCCGGTCCCAATATTCATTTCCTTATAAACCTGACGGGAGTCAGCCGAAATAATCTCACCATTGAATTTTTTAGCAAGTTTTATTGCCAGCTCTGATTTACCTGAAGCTGTTGGCCCTAAAATAACAATTAATTTTTTGTCCATTTTTTTTCAATAATTTCTCTTAAAATTTTTTCTCTCCTCTTTTTTTCTAATAATGGAACATTATCTTCCAATCGAGAAGCAGCTGTTCCTGGACGAGGAGAATATTTAGCAATATAAGCCCAGTCAAATTTAATTTCTTTGAACAATTTAACTGTATTTTGAAATTGTTTTTTTGTTTCTCCAGGAAAACCAACAATAACATCGGTTGATAATTTAATTTCCGGTATTTTTTTTCTAATTTTTTTCACCAAATTTTTATATTCTTTTAGGGTATAATTTCGGTTCATTTTCTTTAAAATTTTGTCGTCGCCAGATTGGACCGGTAAATTAAAATATTTTCCGAATTTTTCGCAATTAGCCAAAACCTGAATTAATTCATTTGAAAAATTACTGGGATGAGGAGAGGTAAAAAGAATTTTAAAATCTCCAGGAATATCATTTATCATTTTTAAAAGTTTTGGAAAACCGACTGAAGAATCAAGAGGGGATTGGTAATCATTAACAATCTGGCCCAAAAGCCAAATTTCTTTAAATCCTTTCTTTACTAAATCTTTAACTTCCCTTAAAACTTCTTGATGATTACGACAGACCAAAGGACCACGCGTGAAAGGAATAACGCAGTAAGTACAGAGATTATTACAGCCATTAGAAATCGGCGCGAAAGCTAAAGATTTACTTTTGCATTTTGGGGGAATATCAAAATAATTTCTAAGGGCCCAAATTGAATCAAAAATTTTTTTAAATTTCTTTTTATCTTTTTTTAAAATACAGCCCGTCAAAACAGTTTTTAATCTTGGATTTTTGGTTTTTAATTTTTTGAATTTTGGTGCGAGACCATAAACTCTATCTACCGCCGATTGTCTGACTGAACACATATTAACCACAATTAAATCAGCTTCAGAAATATCAGAAGCTGGTTTATATCCTGTATTCTCTAAAACTGTGGCAATTCTTTCCGAATCTGATTTATTCATTTGGCACCCATAAGTTATAATGTAATATCTTGGCATATTCAATATTTTACAATAGAAAAACGGCCCTGAAAAGGCCATTTTTCTTATATAATTAATGAATCTCTTCTTTCTTTTCTTTCAAAAAATACCTCCATTGTTCTAGGAATTCCACAAAAACCAAAAAGGGCATATCAATCAAGACGTTAAAGAAAACGGCAATAGCATTATACTTTTTCCACTTGTTGGACAACCACCGTCCTAAAGAAGCCATGGGCAAAGATAAGATATCAAACACAAACCCTAAAAATCCACCCTTTTTCTCTTCTACTGTGAGTTCCTTACCTCTATTTCTAATTGCTAATCCTGCAAAAGTAATCAGTGCTACAAATATAATATTAATGATAACAGAAGTCGGAGGAAATTTTGCAAGTTTAAAAATTCCAACTATCGCCCCTAGTGAAATACAAGCGCCCAAAAGATAGATGAGGCCAATAATAGATCTTATTATGACCCCTCTTTTTTTAGGAATTTTTATTTCGTAAGTGTCAATTTTACCATAAATAATTTTCATTGTTTCCATAATTACTAAATCTAAATTATTTTTTGAGGGAGGCTTAATCGTGACTACTAAAAGAAACATTAAAAAAGTAGGGCCAAGAATATCTACCAATATCGTAATGGGCATAAAACGGCCGGTAATCAGCCTGGCTAGAGGTATTTCTAGGATTAATAAAGAAAGGCTATTAGCCAGCAGGATAGAAAGAGTAGAATAAACAGCCGCCCGAAAAAGGCGTGTTTTTAGAGTAGAGAATCTCTTATTGTAAGCTTTTTTGATAAGGCCCTCAAAAATTTCCGGTTCAGAGATTTTTTTTGAAATTTCTGCAGGATTTTCTTCAGATAACACATCGCCCAAAAGCAAATATGGAGTGTCGTATTTTTCACAGATAGTATAAAATTTTTTGCCGAGAGGATGAGATAAATCTTTTTCAATATCGTTCCATATTGTATATATATTTTTAGTTATTCCAGAAAGCCATTCTCCGCTTTTGTCATTCCACTGTGGGAATTTATATTTCAAAAGATTGTAGCTTATAATCGGACGGTCTAGCTTGAAAAGAGCTTGCTGAACTGCAATGTAAATTTGAATATTTTTTCCTTCCTCTTTTATTCTCTTGAAAACAAAGACCCCTTCGTTTAGAGTGATTCGTTCTTTCATCAACTCAAACATATAGCCTATTAAGGCTTTTTCCTTGATAAAGGGAGCGAGAACATCTTCTACTTCGCAGGCAGCAATTTCTAAAATCCAGTTATAAAATTGTAATTTTTCGCGTCCTGATTTTGCCGGTGGGCTGTTTTTGAGAATAAAAACATATTTGTTAATTACTCTTTGAACATCGGCTATTTTCGTTTCTTCAATTCTATCATTGGGGAAATGACCGCCCCTGATTAATTCTAAAACCAAGGGCTCTGCAATCTCTTTACTCTTAGAAAGATTATTTAATTCCCAATCTAAAAACCTTCTTTTTAATTTTCTGATGATAGCGGCTCGGCGCATCAGATGTTCTTCTTTCCAGTCAACTATTTCTCTTATTTTTTCATAAAAAGCAGCCACTTTTGAGGCAACTTCATCTACGTGAATAGTTGACACCCCTTCTTTTGGCTGTAGCTGCTGATACCATCTTTGATAATGGGAAATTAATTTTTGAGTAGGTTGGGATAATTGGTGCACAGTAAATCGTTATTTTTTATCTTTTATTTCTTTTTTAATCTTTTCAATAAACTTCGTAAGTTTTATTATTCCTGTATCTCCTTTTTTTCTTTCTCTGGCTCTTACAGATTTCTCTTTCATCTCTTTAGAACCCACAACTAATATGTAAGGAATTTTTTGTATTTCTCCTTCTCGAATTTTTTTGGAAACGGTCTCATTCTTATCTTTGACCTTCGTTCGATATCCAATGTTGGACATCCGATGTCCAACATCTTGGGCGTATTTTTTGTGGTGAGAGCCAACCGGAATTATCCAGATTTGCTCAGGAGAAAGCCACAGAGGAAAGGCCCCAGCATAATTTTCAATTAAAACTCCAATGAATCTTTCCAAAGACCCTAATAAAGCGCGATGAATCATAAGAGGCCGTTTCTTTTTACCTGACTTGCCAATATAAGTCATTTTAAATCTTTCGGGTGAGTTAAAATCAATTTGAATTGTTGTACACTGCCAGGGTCTACCCAGAGAGTCTTTAATTTTAATATCAATTTTGGGTCCATAAAACACGCCTCCTCCGGGATCGGTTTGATATTTTAATTTAAGTTTTTTGAGAACATATTTTAGAGAATTGGTAGCTTTTTCCCATCCTTTCAAAGTTCCGGCATATTTTTCTGGTCTGGTCGAAAGATAGATGTCGTAATCTCGGAATCCAAAAGTTTTAAGAATTTTAAAGCCGGCTCTAAGAAGCTTCACTACTTCTTGCGATAACTGCTCAGGTTCGCAAACAATATGAGCATCGTCTTGGGTGAAACCTCTTACCCTTGTTAAGCCATGTAAAACTCCAGATTTTTCATAACGATAAACTGTCCCTAATTCTGCGAGGTATATAGGTAATTCTCTATAACTTCTAACTTTAGAATTATAAACTTTAACATGGAAAGGACAGTTCATTGGTTTTAATAAATATTCTTCCTGGTCAATTTTGATGGGGGAATACATATTTTCTCGGTATAAATTCCAATGACCAGAAGTCTTCCATAAGTCTAATTTTCCAATATGAGGAGTGACCAGCCATTGATAACCCTGAGAGGTTAATTCCTTATATAGATGATCTTCAATTACATGACGCAAAATTGTTCCTTTCGGAAGCCATAAAGGAAGTCCTGCTCCTACTTCTTCGTCAAACATAAATAGCTCTAATTTTTGTCCCAGAATTCGATGATCCCGTTTTTCCGCTTCTTCCTGTCTTTCTAAAAATTCATTGAGTTCTTTTTTAGTTTTAAAAGCTATTCCGTAAATTCTAGTTAACATTGGGTTTCTTTCCGATCCCCGCCAATAGGCACCGGAAATTTTTATTAATTTGAAAGCATCAATTACTTCTTCAGCTTTCCCTGAATGAAGTTGAAGGGTCGATTTAATATGTGGGCCCTTACACAAGTCAACAAATTCACCACTTTCATAAATTGATACAGTTTTTTCAGGAATTTCCTCAATCAACTCTAATTTATAAGTTTGCTCTTTAAATATTTTTTTTGCCTTCGTTTTAGAAATGATTTTTTTCCTGAAAATAATATTTTTTTCAATTAATTCTCGCATTTTTTCTTCAATTTTTGGTAAATCTGAAGGAACTAATCTTCTTTTTAAGTCAAAATCATAATAAAAACCGTTTTCAATAGCAGGCCCAATACCAAACTTAACTCCTGAATAGAGTTCTTGAACGGTGTAAGCCATGATATGGGCTAAGGAATGACGAATAGTGTCTATTTGCATAAATTAGAAATTAGTTATTAGGAATTTTCGACGATTTCTTCGATATCATCGCAAATCAGTTTTGGAACGCCATCTCGGTTGTTAACCCGACCTGAGACTAAGACAATTTTATTTTCCTGAAAAGCTGTTGGATTTTTTTCAATTACTCCGGGAAAAACAATTACTTCAATTTTATCATCAAGGTCTTCTAATTTCATAAAAAGCATTGGTTTACCTGTTTTAGTAATAATTCTTTTAATTGAAGAAATGAGGCCGCCAACTTTAACTGGACGATTTGCCAAAATAGTTTTTATCTTGAGAATAGACTGGGTTTTCTTTTCCAAGACCCTTTTGAAATTTTCTAAAGGATGAGAACTGACAAAAAGACCCAACAATTCTTTTTCCCAGGCTAATTTTTCAGCTTTGCCAGCTTCCTTTACCGGATTAAATCGGAAGTTTGTATTTTGACTTATTTTATCAAAAAGACCTCTTTGGCCATTAGCTTTAACTCTTTGAGTTTCTCTAGCAGATTCCAGTAATCTTTCTAAATTAAATAAAAGTTGGTTTCTTTCGGCTAATTTATCAAAAACTCCGGCCTTAATTAAGCTTTCTAAAGATTTTTTGTTTAAATCTTTAGAATTAACTCGGCTAACGAAATCAGTAACTGATTGATAGGGTCCTTTTTCCTTTCTCTCTTGAACAATGGCCTTTACTACATTAGAACCAACATTTTTTATTGCTGTTAATCCAAAGCGAATTTTGTTTTGCTTTGGTACGACCGTGAAGTTTTTCAAGCTCTCATTTATATCCGGGGAGAATACCTCAATTTCCATCTTTCTACATTCTGAAATTAAAAAACCAATCCTTTCAACATCGGCTTTCTCAGAGGTTAAGAGAGAGGCCATAAACTCGACTGGAAAATGTGACTTTAAGTAGGCGGTTTGATAGGCAATAAGAGCATAGCAGGTTCCATGACTTTTGTTAAATGAATATCTGGCAAAAGGTTCAAACCAGTGCCAAATTTTTTGGGAAATATCTTCTGAAATTTTATTTTTTTTGCATCCAGTAATAAATTTCTCTTTTTGATTCATAAGTAAACTTCTAATTTTTTTACCGATGGCCTTTCTTAGAACATCAGCTTCAACCAATGTAAATCCAGCAAGATCTTTCGCAATTTTCATGATTTGTTCTTGATAAACGGGGATTCCGTAAGTTGATTCTAAAGTTGGTTTTAGTTTGGGATGCAAAAATTCAACTTTCTTTTTTTTATACTTTCTGGCAATGTAATCAGGAATAAGAGCCATTGGACCAGGCCGATAAAGAGATACCATAGCTATAATATCTTCCAGTTGGGTTGGTTTTAATTGTTTGAGATATCTTCGCATCCCTTCTGACTCCAATTGAAAGAGACCTACACAATTACCAGCTTGCAATAATTTAAAAGTTTTTTTATCATCTAAGGGAATATTTTCAATATCTATTTTTTTATTTTGGACCACATAGATTCGGGACAAAGTATCTTCAATGATGGTTAGATTTTTCAATCCCAACAAGTCCATTTTTAATAATCCCAAGTCTTCAATTGAATGCATTTCGTACTGGGTAATAATATTTTCTTCGTTCTGGGTGGGATGTTGCAGGGGTACGAGTTCGTCTAATGGTTCAGAAGAGATTACGACTCCGCAGGCATGAGTTGAGGCATGACGGGCACAACCCTCTAATTTTTTCGCAAAATCAATCAATTTTTGAGCTTTAGGGTCATTTAAATAGGTCTGGCGAAATTCGTCAACAGTAGCTAAAGTTTGGTTTAAAGTTGAGCCAAAAGGAATCATTTTAGCAATTTTATCGCAATAGTTGTAAGGATAGCTCAAAGCCCGGCCAACATCTCTGACCACCGCTCTGGATGCCATTGTTCCAAAAGTAATAATTTGAGCCACATTATCCCGACCATATTTTTGAGCAACGTAGTTTATTACTTCGTCTCTTCTTCGGTCGGTAAAATCAAGATCAATATCAGGAAGTGATATTTTCGCCCGACCAAGATTAAGGAAACGCTCAAACAAAAGATTATATTTTAATGGGTCAACATTAGTAATGTTCAAGAGATAGGCAACCAAAGACCCTCCGACTGAGCCCCGGCCTGGACCGCAGACAATCCTATTTTGTTTTGCCCAATTGACAAAATCCTGGACAATTAAGAAATAGGAAGCAAAGTTAGTTTCTCCGATAACTCCTAATTCATAATTGAGCCGGTCTAAAATTTCTTTTTTTGGATGACTGCCGTATTTTCTTTTTATTCCTTCAGAACAAAGTTTTTCTAGATATTCATCTGCCGATTTTCCATTAGGAACTTCAAATTGAGGTAATTTGATTTCCCCTAACTCAAATTGAAAATTACAGATATCTGCAATTTTTTGAGTGTTTTCAATCGCCTCGGGTAAATGTTTAAAATCTTTCATCATCTGCTCAGGACTTCTCATTGAAAAATCATCCCGTGTCATTGTTAACCTTTCGGGGTCGTTCGGGTCAGAGCCGGTGTTAATTAGCATTAAAATGTCTTGAGCCTGGGCATCCTCAGATTTTAAATAATGGACGTCGTTGGTAGCAACCAAGGGAATTCCATATTTTTTAGAAATAAGAAATAGTTGTTTGTTAACTATTTTTTGCTCTTTAATATTTGGATGATGTTGGACTTCTAAGTAAAAATTATCTTTGCCAAAAATTTCCTGATATTTCAGAGAAAGCTGTTCTGCCTCAGTTATTTTTTTTGCCAGAATCAACTGAGGTATTTTTCCCATAAGACAGGAAGAGAGGCAGATGAGACCGGAAGCATGTTTTGATAAGAGCTCTTCATCAATCCTTGGCTTATAATAAAAGCCTTTCAGATGGGCTTTGGTAATAAGTTTAACTAAGTTTTTATATCCCTCTTTGTTTTTTACCAGTAAAACTAAATGGTATCTTTTGTTATCAATATTTGGGCGGTGCTGCTCCATTTTCTCTAAAGCCATATATATTTCAGCGCCGATTATCGGTTTTATTCCCCGCTCAATTGCTTTTTTATAGAACTCAACCGCTCCATACAAAACCCCGTGATCGGTTAAGGCAATCGAGTCCATCCCAAGTTCTTTCACATAATCCAAAAGCTCATCAATCTTGGGAAGGCCATCTAATAAAGAGTAGTGTGAATGGACATGAAGATGGGTGAATTTCATAAAGCTATTGTATTATTCTACTTTTTTACTAAAAGCAAGTCAAACATGTTAAAATAGAAGTACTGAGATGAAATACCCTAATTTAAACGAAGAAAAAAAGTTGCGGAGGAAGGGATATAGGGTAGTTGCCGGATTAGACGAAAGTGGTCGCGGTCCATTAGCAGGTCCAGTAGTTGCGGCAGCAGTTTGTTTAAGAAAAAACCTAAAAAGTGGCAAAGAACCGTTCTCTGCCAAACTGGCAGAGAACGGTTCTCTGGTTATTAAAGATTCAAAGAAATTATCTCCAAAAAAACGGGAAACTCTTTATAAGCTATTGATTAAAAATCCAAATATAAAATGGGGGATAGGAAGAGTTTCAGAAAAGGTGATTGATAAAGTTAATATCCTGGAAGCCACGAAATTAGCAATGATTAAAGCAATTAAAAAACTTAAAAAGACTACAACCCACCCACCGCGTCCTCCCACCCGCCTTTCGGCGGGTGGGCCCCTACCCGATTTTTTAATAATTGATGGTAATTTCAAACTTAATTTACCGATTCCTCAAAAATCAATCATCAAAGCTGATGAAAAAGTATTTTCTTGTGCTGCAGCCTCAATTATTGCCAAGGTTTATCGTGACAGGATAATGCGGAGATATCACAAAAAATATTCTCAATATGGCTTTGATAAACATAAAGGATATCCAACCAAGCAACACCGCAAAATGCTTAAAAAACATGGACCTTGCAAAATCCACCGAAAAACTTTTAAACCAGTAAAATCTTGCAAACATAAGAATTATTTGCTATCTTAAAGAAGAATTGTTTTTTTTATTAAATGATAAAATTATGGCTGTACCAAAACAACGTCATACAAAATCAAGAAGAAATAAACGGCGAATGCATATTTACACCAAAATGCCGGTTTTGACAAAATGTTTAAAATGTGGAAAATTGATTTTGCCTCACACTATCTGTTGGAGTTGCGGGTATTACAAAGGCCGGGAGGTAATTAATGTTTTGGAAAAATTGAGTAAAAAAGAGAAAAAAGAACGAAAAAAAGAAATAAAAGCAAAAGAGAAGGAAGAAAAGAAAGTAAAGCCATTAAGCATGGAAGAATTGTCAAGAAAATAACAAAAATGTCCTCAAGACACTTATCAAGGTCAATAGTAATGCAGAGTTTGTACGAGTGGGATTTCTCTGGCAGGAAATCGGAAGCATTAAAGAAAATTGTTGAGAAAAACATCAAAGAATTTGGGCCAGGGTTAGATGATGAGACTTTTGTCTGGCAGCTAATTACCGGTGTTGTGGAACATCTTCCCCAGATTGATAAAATTATTGAAAAGGCAGCTCCGGAATGGCCAATAGAGCAAATAACCATTGTTGACCGCAATGTTTTAAGAATTGGGCTTTATGAGCTATTATATGAAAACAAAGAGGAGGTTCCCCAGAAAGTAGCCATAAATGAAGCCATTGAATTAGCCAAAACTTTCGGCGGAGAGAGTTCCGGCAAGTTTATTAATGGTGTATTGGGAACAGTGTATAAGGAAGTTGAAAAAAAACGATCAATGAATTAAAAATTCATTTCAATCTTCAATAAATTTTCAATTTATTTCGATGAAAGATTTTTCTTTATTTGAGAAAAAATTAAATCTAAAATTTAAAAATAAAGATTTACTCATTCAGGCTTTTTGTCACCGTTCTTATTTGAACGAAAATCCTGATTTTTATTTATCAAATAATGAAAGGTTAGAGTTCTTGGGCGACGCGGTTTTGGAATTAATTATCACTGAATATCTTTATCAAACTTATCCTAAAAAATCAGAAGGGGAGTTGACCAATTGGCGGGCGGCTCTAGTAAATGCTAAAATGTTATCCAGAATTGCCAAGAATCTTGATTTTAATGATTTTCTTTTACTTTCCCGGGGGGAATTGAAAGAAATTGGCAAAGCTCGCCAATATATTTTAGCAGATACTTTTGAAGCAGTTATTGGAGCAATTTATCTTGATTTAGGGTACAAGGTCTGCCAGAACTTTATAAAAAAATATTTGATAAAAGAGCTGCCCCATATTATTAAGGCTCGGCTTTTTAAGGATGCCAAATCTCAATTTCAGGAAGAAGCCCAGGAGAGGGTGGAGACTACTCCGACTTATAAAGTTTTAAAAGAGTGGGGACCAGATCATGTCAAGCACTTTATCGTTGGAGTTTTTCTTGATAAAACATTGGTGGCTGAAGGCGAAGGTTCTTCAAAACAGGAAGGAGAAGAAAAGGCAGCCAAAAATGCCCTAGAAATTAAACACTGGTAAATTATATGTTAGTTATAAGATTATTTCGTGTCGGTAAAAAAAATCAACCTTTTTTTAAGATTGTGGTCACTGATAAAAGAAGGCCTCCTAGGGGTGGCCGTTTTGTGGAAGAGTTAGGTAATTATAATCCTCTGACTAAAGAAAAAATTTTGAAAGGAGAAAGAATTAAATATTGGCTTTCAGTTGGAGCTAAACCTTCATCCAGTATTTATAATTTATTAGTTTCAGAGAAAATTATTGAAGGTAAGAAGATTCCGGTTCACAAAAAAGCGAAAGAGAAAAAAGAGGAAGTTCCTGAAAAACCAGCAAAGGAGAAACCAGCCGAGAAAGCGGCAGAAAAACCAGCTGAGAAACCCAAGAAAGAAGAGAAACCCAAGGAAGAGGTTCCAAAAGAGAAAAAGAAGGAAGAAAAACCAAAAGAGAGAAAAAAGGAAGAAGCAAAAGAAGAGAAAGCCAAAGAGCCGGAAAAAGGATCGGAAGCCAAAAAAGAGTAAATTATACCTACAACACTCTTGACAAAAATTTAAGATGAGATAAAATATTAAAATAGTAGCTTTTTCAGTCTCGCCGATTCTCCCCTTAAAGAAAGAGAGTTAGGTGAGGAGCAAAGGTCGGGCTACTTGAATGAACTAAGCGATTGAATGCAGTCTCCAAATACGAATAGCGATTTTGGGGAGTTTAAGAATATGCCAAAAGCAACTTCTGATCAGGAATTCCTTGAGTATATTATTAAGGGTTTAGTTGATCACCCAGAGGATGTTAAGATTGATAGAAAAGTTGATGAGATGGGAGTTTTACTTTCTTTAAAAGTAAATCCCGAAGACATGGGTCAGATTATTGGAAGAGCCGGGTCAACTGCCAGAGCAATAAGGTCTTTGGTTCGGATTATTGGTCTAAAAAATCACGCCAGAGTGAACCTAAAGATTGAAGAACCAGCTGGTGGTAGACCTCCTGTTACTCGAGGGAAAAGAGCTCCTGCCGAAGGAGAAGAGCTCGAAGAGCTAAAGTTGTAAACTCATAATTCCGTTAAGTTTACAAAAATCTGAAAGCCGTGCTATTATTGATAGTGCGGTTTTCGTTTTATTTTATGATTAAATTTGATATTATTACAATTTTTCCTGAGATTTTTAATTCCTATTTAAAAGAAAGTTTAATCGCTCGCGCTCAAAAAAAGAAATTAATTAGAATTAATATCCACGATTTGAGAAAATGGACATCCGATGCCCATCATACGGTGGATGATAGACCTTTTGGGGGAGGAATAGGAATGGTGTTAAAAGTTGAACCGATTTATAAAGCTGTAAGAGAAATAAATAAACATGTCTCCGCTAAAGTTTCGGCGAGGCGAGGAAAATCAAAAGTAATATTGTTTACTCCAAGAGGAAAAAAATTTAATCAAAAATTAGCTTTTTCTCTTAGTCAAGTTAATCAACTTATTTTAATTTGCGGCAGATATGAAGGAGTAGATGAGAGAGTGGCAAAATATATTGCCGATTTAGAATTATCAATTGGCGATTACGATTTAATGGGAGGAGAATTACCGGCAATGGTGCTTATTGAGGCAGTAACTCGATTAATTCCTGGAGTTTTAGGAAAACCAGAATTATTAAAAGAAAGAATTACCAAGGAAAAGGGATTTATTGAATATCTTCAATATAGTAGACCGGAGATTTTTTCGCCCAAGAAGGGAGTTTATTGGAAAGTTCCGAAGGTTTTGTTATCCGGCTATCACAAAAAAATTGAAGAGTGGCGAAGAAAACATAGAAAAATCATTGAAAAATAACTGTTTTGTGGTAAAATAAAAAATTGAGAAGGGTAGGTACTCAAGTGGACAACGAGGTGTGGCTGTAAACCACATGGCTTCGGCCTACGGGGGTTCGAATCCCTCCCTACCCACAAACTTTTTATGCCTGAGTAGCTCAGTTAGATAGAGCATTCGCATGGTAAGCGAAAGGTCGGCGGTGCAACTCCGCCCTCAGGCTCATATGCCCCGTAGAGAAATTTCGACTGCTGCGGGGTAGTAAAATAAATAATAATTTGTCGAAATTCTTCTACGGAATATGCCAACAAAAAAACCATTTATAAAACTTCAGTGTTCAGAGTGCAAAAGGATTAATTATTTTACTCATAAATCAAAAAAAATAACTGAGAAGAAATTAGAATTGAAAAAATTCTGTAAGTGGTGCAGAAAACATACGGTGCATAAAGAAACCAAGAAATAAAAAGGGGACTTAGTTTAGCGGTAAAATAGAGCTCTCCAAAAGCTCAGTCGGGGGTTCAATTCCCTCAGTCCCCGCAAAATGATAAATTTTAACCGAAAAACCATCGTTATAATTATTATTGCGGTCTTAATCGTTGGTTTTGGGGTTTGGCAAGGTTTTTTTAAAAAAGAAGAACCGAGTTTTACTTTGATTGAGGTGGTTCGAGGAAATATTTCGCAGGAAGTTTCTGAAACTGGAAAAGTTAAACAAGGAGAAGAAATAAACCTTAATTTTGAGAGTTCGGGAAAGGTTGAAAAAATTTATGTTGAGGTAGGGGATAACGTCATAACCGGGCAGGATTTAGCTAAGCTTGATACCAGCCAGCTTTTTATTCAACTTACTGAAGCTCAAGCCGCACTTGAAGTAGCCAAAGCAAAAAGAGCGGATACTCAAGTTTCTCTTGAAAATGCCAAACAGGATTTGGATAATATAAAGGATAAAGCGGAGGAGGACTTAAATAATGCTTATGAAGACGCCCTCATCGTTTTTGATGATGCTTATCTAAAAATCTATAATACTTTTAATGTGGTATACAATGTTCAGAAAACATACTTTTATACACTTAATGATTATGGATTAAGAGTTATCGAAGAAAAATACAGAATAAAAAGTTCCCTTAAAAAAGTCAAAAGTTTAGTAAGTGATATGAAAAGTAATCCTCAACACGAAAACATAGACTCTGCGTTTCCTGAAACTAAGGCGGCATTAGAAAAAGTAAGTAATGCCTTAAAAAAAATTAGGGACATAACTGAGAATGCAGTTTATCGCGAGATTGTTTCAAACACTGATAAATCGTCTTTAGATACCCAAAAATTAAATATTAACAGCGTTCTCAATGACGTCCTTAATTCTCAGCAAAATATTTCAACTATTAAAATTAATAATAAAACAAATATCAATGCTGCCGAAGCTAAGGTTTCCACGCTCGAGGCTCAGTTACAATCAGAGGGAGAGACTACAGGTTTATACCAGGCTCAGTTAAAACAAGCCGAGGCCCAAATCAAACTTTTAGAAAACCAAATCAAAGATAGCCACTTAAAAAGCCCCACTCAAGGACAGATAACAAAAATAAACAAAAAAGTGGGGGAGCAATCTATGTTGGGAGATAATATAATTTCTCTTTTACCCGTTGTTCCATTTAGTATAGAGGCAGATATCTATGAAGAAGATGTGGTTAAAATTAATATTGATAACCAGGTGGATATTTCCTTAGTTGCTTTTCCTGAACAAGTTTTTGAAGGAAAAGTAATCTCAATTGACCCTGCTGAAAAACTAATTGAAGGAGTGGTTTATTACCGAGTATCTATTGCTTTTAAGAAATTACCGGAAGGAGCTAAACCTGGAATGACCGCAGACTTAGTAATTAAAACTGCTTCAAAAGAAAACGTCTTAGTTATTCCTGAAGATGCAGTTCAGGAAAAAGACGGCAAAAATATTGTTCAGGTTTTCCGAGACAATCAGGTTGAAAACCGGGAAAT
This sequence comes from uncultured Candidatus Saccharibacteria bacterium, assembly GCA_964431915.1. Lineage (GTDB taxonomy): Bacteria > Patescibacteriota > Minisyncoccia > Minisyncoccales > CAZKCU01 > CAZKCU01. Next base: position 66,143 of record CAYSLI010000002.1, read on the forward strand.
AGAAATAGGTTTAATGGGTAGTGACGATATGATTGAGGTTGTTTCTGGATTAGCGAAAGGTGAAAAAGTGATTGTCGAATAAGAACCTCTCTCTTCGCTCGAGAACCTTGATTCGCTATCGTATAAATATATAATCTTGAATTAAAAATGCCAGAGCCTGTTATAAAATTGGAAAATGTCTGGAGGATTTATCAGTTGGGAAAAACTCAAGTTCACGCTTTAAGAGGATTAAGCCTGGAGATTTCTCCAGGTGCTTTTGTAACTATTATGGGTCCTTCAGGTTCTGGGAAATCCACTCTTTTGAATATGATCGGCTGTTTGGATTTTCCGACCAGAGGAAAAGTTTATTTAAAAGGAAAAAACATTTCAGAAATGTCAGAAAGTCAGTTGGCCCAATTTAGAGGAAAGATATTGGGGTTTGTTTTCCAGGAGTTTAATTTATTACCCAACTTGAGTGCCTTAGAAAATGTCATATTGCCTATGGTGTTTCAAAAGGTGCCTTTGGCCGAGAGAAAAGAAAAAGCCCAAAGTATTTTGGAAAAAGTTGGATTGAAAGAAAGAATTTTTCATCAGCCCTCAGAGCTTTCCGGCGGAGAGAGACAAAGGGTGGCTTTGGCTAGAGCTTTTGCCAATGACCCGGAAGTAGTAATTGCCGACGAGCCGACCGGTAACCTGGATTCGGTTACCGGCAAAATGATAATGGAAACTTTGACTGATTTTCATAAGAAGCAGGGTAAAACTATGGTGGTGGTTACCCATGATTCGAAAATCGCCAATTACGCTGAAGAAATTATTAGCATAAAAGATGGTCAAGTAGTTGAAAACCATCAAACCGCTCAAGAGTATTTATGGAAGACTTAAAAGAATATTTTAATATAGCTATAAAGAGTATTAAAACAAGAACATTGAGAAGTTTTCTTACTATTTTAGGTATTGTTATTGGTGTGTTTTTAATAATTTCCTTACTCTCTTTAAGTGAAGGATTAAAATCAACCATTAATCAGCAACTGCAGGCCATGGGTGGAGAAATGATTATGGTTATGCCGGGTAGCGACATGTTTTCTAGTATGATATTCGGTGGAGCAAAATTACAAAAAGAAGATATTGAGGCAATCCAAAAAGCAAAGGACGTGGACATCGTCATAGGATATTCTTACACAGGGACTATTGCCAGGTACGAGGGTGAATCAAAGCAAGTTGCCATAGCTGGTCTTGGTCCTTGGAAAGAAGCTTTGGATATTTTTAGCATCTTTCAGGGATGGAGTTTGCGAAAGGGAAGGTGGCCGAGTAAAGGAAACCAGGTTTTAATTGGTCAGCAGGTAGCCGATAAAATTTTTTCAGAAAAAATAACAGCGGGCTCTAAAATAACAATAAAGGGGAGGAAGTTTGAAGCAACGGGAATATTGAATTCCCTGGGAAGCCAGCAGGACGACAGTATGGTTTATATGAATATGGACGTATATCAGGATTTAACCGGAGAGAAACGGGGAACTGCTTCATACGCTATGGCTAAGATTGAAAAGGGAGCAGAGGAAAACGTGGTGGCCGAAGCTATTGAAGAAAGCCTTAAAGAAACCAGAAAGAGGCGGCTGGGCACCGATGAGGCGGATTTCTCAGTGATTACTTCAGAAAAAATGGGAGAGTTGGCCGGTAATATTTTAGGCATTATCCAGGTTGTGATTATTGGTTTTGCTAGTATTGCCATCGTGGTGGGCGGTATTGGTATTACCAATAGCATGTTCACTTCGGTCAGGGAAAGAACCAGGGAGATTGGTATTATGAAAGCAATTGGTGCCACCAACTCAGCAATTCTTTCAATTTTTCTGATAGAAGCGGGTATTATCGGAATTCTAGGAGGCGTCGGCGGCCTGTTACTGGGCAGCATCCTGGCCGAAGTTATTAATTATTACGCCCAGACTGACCCTTCTTTTTATTTCACTGCCACGGTTTCTCCTTGGATGATTGTTTTTGCTTTGGTTTTTTCGCTTTTTGTAGGTTGTCTGGCGGGATTCCTGCCGGCTCGTCATGCAGCAAAACTCAAACCGGTAGATGCTTTAAGACGACATGAATAAATTATGGTTCTTGATATAAAAAAATATCCTAATTCAATTTTGAGAAAAAAATGTAAAAGAGTAAAGGAAGTGACTCCAGATATAAAACAGCTGATTAATGATATGATAGCAACAATGCAAAAGAATAATGGAGTAGGATTGGCTGCTCCACAGGTTGGAGTTTCAAAAAGAATTATCGTTGCCCAGACAGATTATGGGCCTAAGGCTTTTATTAATCCGGAAATTATCAAAAAAACAAAAGAGAAAGAAATTATAGAAGAGGGCTGTTTGAGTTTTCCCGATCTTTGGCTGAAAGTAGAAAGAGCAAAAGGAGTAGAAATTACCGCCTTAGATGGCAATGGAAACAAAACAAAAGCAGAAGGTCTCCTATCTATAATATTACAGCATGAAATTGATCATTTAGGTGGCATTTTGTTTATCGATAGGATTTCTTTTTGGCAGAGATTGAAAATTAGAAAAAAATTAAAAGAGATTGAAGAAAAATATGGCTCTTATTGATAATCTGATTGAACAAGGTTGGTTGAAAACTTCGAGAATTATTGAAGCTTTTAAAAAAATTAAAAGAAAGGATTTTTTGCCGGAGGATATTAAAAATTTAGCTGAACTAAATGAAGCCCTGCCAATCGGTTATGGCCAGACTATTTCTCAACCCCTGGTAGTAGCTTTTATGTTAGAATTGCTTCAGCCTCAAAGAGGCGATAGAATTTTAGATATTGGTTCTGGTTCTGGCTGGACCTCAGCTCTCTTAGCTGAAATTGTAGGTTCAAAAGGAAGAGTAATTGCCATTGAAATTATTCCCGAATTAAAAGAGTTCGGTGAAAAAAACGTTTCAAAATATAATTTTATAAAAAAGGGACAGGTTCAATTTATCTGTGCCGATGGTTCAAAAGGATACGAAAAAGAAGCTTCTTTTAATGGGATTTTAGTTTCAGCCAGTGTCCAAACTGAGGTTCCTCAAGCCTGGAAAGACCAGATAAAAACCGGTGGGAGAATTGTTACTTCGCTCGGTTCCTCAATTTGGCTTTTAATTAAAAAAAACGAAAGAGAATTTCAGGAAACTGAACATCCCGGCTTTGTCTTTGTTCCATTAATTGAAAAATAAAATGAAAAAGGGACTAATTTTAATTATTTTATTTATTATTTTATTTTTTGTTATAGGAGTTTTCTTTTGGCGGGGAATTTACTTTCCAAAAACACCTGCTTCTCTGGAAGAAAAATTATTTTTAGTTGAGAAGGGTGAAAATCTTTTTCAGATTGCCGAAAATTTAGAAAAAGAAGATTTAATTAAAAATAGATTTTTCTTTGATTTTTATGTATTGATAAAGGGAGGTCAGGGCGAACTTCGGGCCGGGGAGTATTTTTTCAGTCCATCAATGAATATTACTGAAATTGCCAGAAAAATCATTTTAGGAGAAACAGCAAAAATGATGGTGACGATACCAGAGGGATTTACGGTAAAACAAATTGAAAAGCTACTTGGATTAAAGTTGCCCGGCACGGATCTGGAAGGATTTTTGTTTCCCGATACATATCAATTTCCGATAAGGGTAGGCGGAGAAGAAGTCGTTAAAAAAATGCGAGATAATTTTGAGAAAAAACTAGCACAAGATTTACGAGGAGAAATTGAAAAACAAGGCAAAACGGTCCGGGAAATAATAATTGTGGCTTCTTTAATTGAAAAAGAAGTCAAAACAAAAGAAGACAAAAGATTAGTTTCGGGAATTTTGTGGAAGAGGCGAAATCATAATATTCCCTTACAGGTTGATGCAACTATAAATTACATTACTGGGAAAAAAACCATAAAAACCTCAATTGAGGAGACTAAAATTGATTCTCCATACAACACTTACAAGTATTTGGGGTTGCCCTTGGGCCCGATTTGCAATCCGGGCCTTGAAAGTATTGAAGCTGCAATATACCCCAAAAGTAGTCACTATTGGTATTATTTGTCGACGTCGAATGGAGAAACTTATTTTAGTGAAACTCTAGAAGATCACAACATTAAAAAAGCAAAATACTTAAAATAATATGCCTGAGAAAAATTTAACAGGAAAACAAATTGCCATAGTTGTTTCTTTTAAAGATTTTCGTGATGAGGAATATTTTGTACCAAGAGAAATTTTAACAGCAGCCGGAGTTGAAATAAAAACTGTTAGTACTCAAGAAGGTACAGCTGTCGGAGCTGATGGGGGAGAAGTAGAAATTGACCTTTTACTTGGAGATTTAAATCCAGCCGATTTCGATGGGATAATTTTTATTGGAGGCCCAGGATGTCTAAAATGTCTTGATAATGAAGATTCTTACAGGGTGGCAAAGGAAACTCTATCACAAGATAAACTAATAGCTTCAATTTGTATTAGCCCGGTTATTTTAGCCAAAGCCGGGGTTCTGGAAGGAAAGAGGGCAACGGTCTGGTCAAGTTCAATGGATAAAGAGCCTGTTAGAATTTTGAAAAATTACGGAGCAGTTTATCAAGATGCGCCGATAGTAATAGATGGAAAAATTATTACTGGAAATGGTCCAGCTGCTGCTGAGGAATTTGGAATGAAAGTTGTGGAGATATTAGGAAGATAAATTCCCTTGACAAAGTTTTTGCCATTCTATAATATAGATATAGGATAGACACAGGGACCAGTCGAGAAGGAGGACTTAGGTAGTGGAAGAAAGGCTGGAACTTGATTATTCTGGCAAAGAGGTTGGTGATTCGCCATAAGATTGGTTTTTGTGTATCGGTAATACTCCTTCGCGGTAAGAATTACCAACCTCTTTAACATATACTTAAATATCCGCAGACAGCAGGCAATTTATGTAAGTCCTGCCGAGGATAAAATACATAGGTTCTAGCTATGTAATCTGTCTGCGGTAAAACGCAGATTTTTAATTAAAGAAATGGCCTTAACTAAAACTCAAAAACAAAAAATCCTTGAAGATTTGAAAGAAAAAATCGCTAGGCAAAAAGCAATTATTTTTGTTAATTTCTCAGGTTTAAAGGTAAAAGACCTTTTCGACCTAAGAAAAAGATTGAAGAATGTAAACAGCGAATTAAAAGTAAGTAAAAAAACCTTATTAGCTTTGGTTTTTAAGGAAAAGAAGCTAAAAATTGATATAGAAGAATTAAAAGGAGAGATTGCCTTGATTTTTGGATTTCAAAACGAGACATCTCCAGCAAAAACAGCTTATCAGTTTTCCCAGGAAAATAAGAATTTAAAAATTTTGGGCGGGTTTTCTGAGAATAAATTCGTTGAGCCAGAAAAGATTATTGAATTAGCAAAATTGCCAACGAGAGAAGAACTTTTGGCAAGATTAATTTCGAGCGTTTCAGCTCCAGTTTCAAATTTTATCAATGTTTTAGAAGGAAACATTAAAGGTCTGATTTACATTTTATCTAAAGCTAAAATGTAAAATTACTAATTTTTCACTTTGTTCAAAATTATGGCAGAAGAACAAAAAGAAGAAAAAACAAAAGAAGAGCAGGAAGCAGAAAAGAAAGAGCCTGCTACTCCTGCTACAAATCCTCCAAAAGAAGAGCCAAAGAAAGTACAAGAAGAAGTCAAGGATGAGCCAAAAGAAGAAAAAAAAGAAGAACCTAAAGAAGAGAAAAAGGAAGAACTGAAAGAAAAACCTAAAGAGGAGAAGAAAAAAGAGCCCGTTAAGGTTCCAGAAAAGTTTAAGAAATTGATAGCAGAAATTGAAAAAATGACTGTTTTAGATTTGGCAGAATTGGTGAAAATTTTGGAAAAGAAGTTTGGAGTTTCAGCCGCTACTCCTGTAGCTGTTGCGGCTGCTTCGGCAGCTGGTGCTCCGGGTGCTGCTCCAGAAGCCGAAGAAAAAAGTGTTTTTAATATTGAACTGAAAGAAGTAGGTGAAAAAAAGATTGAAGTAATTAAGGCAGTCAGAGATATTACCCAGAAGGGCTTAAAAGAATCCAAAGATTTGGTAGATGCAGTAGCTACTGGTTCCCAGGTGATTAAAGAAAATGTTAAAAAAGAAGAAGCTGAAGAGATGAAAAAGAAACTTGAAACAGCCGGAGCAAAAGTAGAGTTAAAGTAGGTAGGACAGAGGTAGGACATTAAGACTTGACAAGGTCATTTGGGTTTGCTAAATTCAAAGTAGAAGATTTATAACCACCGTGGAGGGCGAATTAAGGAATTTTTACTTCTAAATCAGATTGAGGAGTGATTTTAAGCGGTGGTTTTTTTGGTGGCTGTGAAGAACTTGTGGAGAACTTAAACTTGACTTTTCTTTTAATATTAGGTATTATAATACCATCCATTTTAAAGCTAAATTTATAATTTGTGCTTCAAAAATTTTATAGCGAAAATTTAATTGAGAGCTTCTGGAAAGAAAGTTTGTATTGTTTTTGCGGAGTATAAACTTCGCCTTTTTATTTATTAGAAAAGCGAGGTTTGGACTCCACAATAAAAAAAATAACGGAGGGTTCTAGTGGGGAGTTGAGCTTCCTCTAAAAAGAGGGAGTGAAAGCTCCCTTAATGGGGAGCTGAGCTCCCGATGGAATTTTTTGTGGAGACCTACAAAGGTCGAAAGAAAATAATTAACTAATTAACAAAAGAATTATGAACAAAAAAATATTAATTAGTTTGAGCGTAATTGGTGCTGTTGCTGCAATTGCCATTGGTGGAACCGTTGCTTATTTCTCAGACACTGAAACCAGTGCTGGCAATACTTTCAGTACCGGGGTTATTGACATTAATATTAATCGCAAAAATCCTTGGACAGGAAGTTGGCATATTGAAGATATGAAACCCTGCGAGACTGGATATATAACTTTTGATATCAGGAACCCGGGAGACAACCCGGTTAATGTTTGGAAGACGATTAAAAACATTGAAACTAATGATGGAGTTATAACGGAGCCGGAATGTGTGTACGGAGGAGGAAAGTGGGATTCTACCAACCAAGAATGTGATGTAAAAGGAGGTGAAGGAGAAGGAGCTTGGGAATATAATGAGCGATCTTGGCTCCCACCTCACATAAATTATGACCTGTCAGTTTTGGTCAATGTTAAAGACAACCCAAAGGGTTGGTACCAGACTATCTACAAAGACGAGGACAATGTTAGAATTTCAGATATTAGTGGCCAAAGTATTTTCCTGGGTATGATTCCGGCACGTAGAAAAATGACAGTAACCCAGAGTTATCACTTAGTTCCTGAAACAAAAAACTGGGCACAGGCTGACACAATGACGTTTGATATTGAGATTTATGCTGAGCAACTTACCGGTTCCCTTGTTTTGGAAAACAAAACAGGAGATCCTGATTGGCAGATTATAGGAAACGACAAACCCAAAGCTACTTTAACTTACAATCTTACTGGTCCAACTTTTGACTATAATTTGACTGGAAAAGTACGCCTGAAGGATACTGAGTACTGTTTAATCTACTATGCCGACCCATGGGCAGGAGATAAGCCTGGTGCTTTGATTGGTTGCGGAACAAGTGTTAGTAGAAAGATCAGCTTTAGCGGTAGCGTTGAACTCGGAATGGATCTTCCAAACTCACTTGACCAGAATTACCCAGAAGGTGCCAAGATTTGGTTAGTTACGGCTAGCGACTACGATACTAATAAGATGACTGCTTGGAATCCTGACGATTATCTGTTTGAGACTGGGTTGATTACTTACGAAGACACAAATAATTAGTTCTTGAAACTTTTTCGGTTGCCTCAAGGCTTCCTTGTGGCTGATTTGGGGCAACTTGTAAAGGATTTGAGAAACAATGAAATCATTTAAGATAATTTATTATATTTTTATTGCCTTAATTGCAGTGATTGCGATTTTGCTGATTGTTTCGGTTTTTCCGATTACCGGAAATTATAAATTATTTATTGTTCAATCAGGTTCAATGGCACCGGCAATTAAAATGGGAAGTATTGTGATGGTAAAGCCGGTGAATGATTATAAAATTGGTGATGTCGTTTCTTTTGGCGAAGTGACTAAAATTAAGTCGCCGACTACTCATAGAATCAACGATATTAAAGTATCTGGCGGCGAACCTTATTATATTACTAAAGGCGACGCTAACAATGCTCCCGACCAGAGAGAGATTACAAAGAGAGAAGTTATTGGTAGGGTATTGTTTTCTGTTCCTTATATGGGTTATGCAGTAGATTTTGCCAAAAAGCCGGTTGGGTTTATGCTGTTAATTCTTGTGCCGGCGACTGTGATTATTTATGACGAAATAAAAAAGATTTTTGGAGAAATCAAAAAAAGGAAGGAGAATAAAAGCACAAAATTAGAAGATAATGCATAAATCATTTATAAAAATTTTATCAATATTATTAATTATCGGTCTTAACTGGGCCGGGCTTTCGGCTGTTGGCAAAACCTTTGCTTATTTTTCTGATACTGAGGATTCCGCAAGTAATAGTTTCCAAACAGGAATTTTAGATATGACTGTTCGTTCCGGACAGAACAATTTTACCCCTAATGCGGAAAATATGGTGGCGGGAGATCAAGTCAATAGAGATATCTATGTTGGAAAAACAGCTGGTAGTTCACCCTTACAATATAGAGTGAGCTATGAGCTTATAGACGGCAACGAGGATTTATGCAATCAACTGGATTTGAAGATTTGGTATGATCATTATCAATGCGAAGGAAGCTACGAAGACTGCAGGGATATGAGGCTAACCTATAATGGAAAATTGTCTGCTCTTGATAAATATACTAATACTGATTTTATCATCCCTCATCCTGATGACCAGTTTGACACCGATCCAAGCGATGGCACAGAACAATGGTTTTATTACAGTATTGTTGTGCCAAACGATATTGCCGATTCTTTCCAAGGCGAAGTTTGTGAATTTAAATTTGTGTTTGAAGGATGGCAAGATAACATAGATAATTACGAAGATGGCGGATTTACTGATGTTGAGGAAATTGAAAATACTATTAAAATTGGCTATTGGAATCCTCCTGTAGTTTTAAATGAATTTTTGCCAAACGCCGGAAACTATCCAGAATTTATTGAGCTTTATAGTAAGACCGCTTCTTCAATTGACTTGAATGGGTTTTACATAAAGGCAAACGGCGACACTATTCCTATAAATACTACCACTACCAGTACTTATTCGGGTGGTTCTACGATAATACCAGCAAATGGTTGGCTTGTGGTAACTGCGGGTGGAGACAAGATTGGTGACAGTTCCGGTACTATTGCCCTTTATAACAGAAACAATGTTTTGGTTGATTCTTATACTTATGGAAACCCTGACCACAATGTTAATAACACTCCGGGTTCAACAAATAATATGGCGCTCTATCTGCCTCTTGATAATGATTTACTTGACCAGAGCGGAAATGGCAATAACGGAATAAATAATGGAGCAGTATTCGCAGCTGGAAAAATTAATCAGGGATTAAGTTTTGACGGAGTAGATGATTATGCGATTATTACAAATAGTGATGACTTTGATTTTGGTTCGGGAGAATTTAGTGTGGAATTCTGGACTAAGACAGATTCTAGTTCAAGACAATGGGTAGGAACAAGATATGAAAATTATGGTCCTGGATGGGGATTAGGAACGCAAAATAGTCATACATTGGGTTATATCAGAACATCAGAGAGCGGAACGAATAAAACAGAAGCAGAGGGAACTGTTGATGTTGCTAATGATGATTGGCACCATCTTATAATGGTAAGAATAGGAGGTAAAATAAAAATCTATACTGATGGAAGTTTTGAGAAAGAGGGAACCTTGGCGGGTGATGTAAATAATGATGAACCCATTGAAATTGGAAGAATATCATGGTCTGGCGGGTCTCAATACTTTAAAGGACTCATTGACGAAGTTAAAATTTATAATCGGGCTCTGAATGCAACGGAAATTTCAGAGCACTATAGCGATGTTGGTTCTTCGGGCGCAGTGCCATCAGATAAGTCATATGCCCGAATTCCGGATGGTGCTGATAATTGGGTAGATCCTATTCCTACGCCCGGTGAACCAAATATTTTAGAAGCAGAGATTATAAAACAAGAAGAAGTTATTGAAGAGGAACCAATTGTTGAAGAACCTATTGCAGAAGAACTACTCGTTGAAGAAACTCCAGTTGCCGAGGAAGAACCGGTTAACAAAGGAGAGCCAGTTATCGAAGAAGAACCAGCTGAGGAAATCCCGGTTATTGAAGAAGAATTAGTAATTGAAGAAGAATCAACCGAGGAAGAGATAATAGCTGAAGAAAATCAAGAACAGGAAGGAATAATAGAGGAAATAAATGAAATAATTGATGAGGTGATTGATGAAATAGTAGATGAAATAATGCCAGACGAAGAAATAGGGGATGGGGTAGTTTCGGAACCAGAAGCCCCAATTATTGAAGATATCCTAATCATTGAGGAGGCGTCCGCAGATGAAATTCCGGCAGTTGATGAACAACTAGCTACTGTGCCAGATGATAGTTCTTCTGTCCAAGACGGAGCTGTAGAAAGTGGCGGTGATTTATCAGGTGATGCCGGAGACAATATTAGTGAATAATAAATTATGAATAAAGCATTAAAAATAATTTTAATTAGTTCAATAGCGATTTTTGGCGTAGGATTTTTACTTATACCCTCAAGTTTTGCGCAGGCAAAAGATTTAAATGTTCAATTCGAACAAACACCTTTATTTGATGAAGCAAACTTTTTACCCGGTTATAACATTACTCGTTGGGTCAAAGTAACTAATAACAGTTCTACTAGTCAAAAAATCGCGGCTGAAACGATAAAAGAAAGAGACCCAGACAATCTCGCCTCTCAAATGAATATAATCATCAAGGAGGGTGCGACAACTCTCTATAACGATACTCTAGCAAGTTTTTTTGCCGCTGGAGAAGTTTTTCTTTCTAATTTAGCTGGAAATAGCGCTCAAACTCAATATGATTTTATTGTAACTTTTGATTCAGCGACAGATAATCCATATCAGGGCAAAAGCTTGGGTTTTGACCTCTTAGTCGGCTTTCAGGGGACAGAAGGCGGCGGCGGAGGTGGCGGTGGTTTCTTGCCACCTGGGTTAACTATTGCGGAAGAATCAATTAAAGTAATTGCCACTGCTGAAACCAGTGTAACTATAATTTGGACAACTTCTTATTCTTCCACCAGCCAGGTGATTTATGCAGCTGCAGGAGAAACCCATACTTTAGATTTAACCGATAACGCTGGGATACCACCAAAATATGGTTACGCCCACACTACTCTTGAATATGATACAAGCCCAAAAGTTACTGACCATTCAGTAACTATTACGGGTTTAACTCCTGGCACAACCTACTATTTTCGTTCTATTTCTCACGCTTCCTTAGCAGTTAGCTATGAATATAGTTTTACAACCAAAGGAGTAGCAGGAGGAATGGTAGAAGAAAGAGAAGAGGGAAAAATGGAAGAAAAAGAAAAACCTCTTGAGGAAGTTAAAGAGGAATTAGAGGGAAAAATACCACCTGAGGAAGAAATTAAAGAAGAAACGCCAAAAGAAGAAAAAAGATCTTTGGGAGAGATATTTGCCGCCGAGGGATTATTAGCGGCAATTGGCGCTATGCCCTTTAATCTGAGAGTAATTTTAATTATAGGCGGAATTATTATAATTGGATTGATTATCTTGCGGATAATTAGAAAGAAAAAAATTAAAAGTTAATCTGGTATACTTTTAAGCCATTCAAAAGATAGATTGCTTTTCCGTTATCGGAAACTGCAAAATCTTTTAGATTGTCAAATTTTTCACTTTGGAATTGCTTAATAATTTTGCCAGTTTTGTCTAAAATAATTATTCGGTTCTGAATTGGTTCTAAAATATAAAAATAAGAAAGATTTGGCAAGGCAATGATTTTATAAAGTTTTTTTGGATAAGGGAAAAAGTCCAAAGTTAAATCCTTTTGATGTTGGCCGGCATAATATAGCGAAATTATATTATTTTCTTTCAATATCCAAATTGAACCATCTACAGCTATAGATTTGCTATCTGTAGCTTTTTTAGTCCCAGAACTTAACCAAAGCTGAGGAGAATCTTTACCTTTTTCCAGAGGGGCAGTATATTTAACAATTTCGCCTTTTTCTGGATCTAAAAAATAAAGATTTTCCCGAAAAGAAGAAAAATCACTGAAACTGAAATCAAGATAAGGTTGTTTTAAAGAAAGGGATTCGCCAAATTGACCATTTTTAAAAGTGGCTATTTTATCTGGTTTTGAAAAAAATAAGATAGCGTCATCAAGGGAGACGGCTAAATTGAATTTTTGATTAGTTTGAATAACACTGCCTTCACTCCTTTCATTTATTTTAAATAGATTCTGAGAGTAAGGACTAAAAAAACAAAGATCTTGCTGAAAAATAACTATTTTTTGAGGAATAAAGTCTTTTTGATTAAATTCAAAAATAAGTTTAGGGTCAGTAATTTTTTCTAATTTGTTTAGATTTGTAAGATGTTTTTCAATAGATTCTTTCAAAGAAGTTGCCTCCTTTTTCAGTGGCCCTTCTTTTGTAGTTAGAGCTAAAATTCTCTGCCAGCTTTCTTTAAATAAAATATTGGCTTTTTCCTCTTCTTTAAAAATCAAAAAATTTTCTGCTTGATTTATTTTCTCTTGAACTTCATTTAAAACAGCTGTTTGCTTTTTTAATTGCTGTTTTTCTTCTCTCTGAAATATAAAAAATCCTATCAAGAGAACAAGAGCTAAAACTAAGATTGAAACTAACCCCTTCTTTAAATTTTCAGTAATTTTAATTTTTGCTTTGAGATTTAAACTAGTTGGAAACTGGAGATGAAGAACTTTGATTTTTTTTGTCTTTGATTTAAATTTTGATTGGAAAAGGTGAAAGATATTTTTCAGTTTATAAACTGGGCCACTCAGTTTTTTCTTTAATTTTTTTGCAATTAAAGTGACGATGGAAGATAGAATCTTCTTTAAGGTTAAACTAAACCTTACTAATAATCTGATTAGCGGAGAAAGAGCCTCTCTTATTGAGAATTTTTCTACTTCTTTTCGGAAAGTAACAATTTTTGGTTTCTCTTCGCGGCCCCCTGGTAAAACTTCTGACAGGTCAATAAAAAGACAAACCCCTGAGATTTCTGAAAGTCTTTTTTCTTTGGCTTTTAAAATTTCTCTTAATTTTTTCTCGTCAAAAGAGGACTCTTTAACGAATTTAGTTAATAAACTTTCTGATGAGAAAAGTTCTTCGCCTTTGTTTGTCTTTTGGCGAGCTTTCCCGCCTTCAGCGAGGCCTTCGCTAAAAACAGTAAAAGCCTCTTTGGTTAATACCAAAATTTTATCATTGACATCCAATTTCCCGGAAACAATATTGATAAATATTTTTAAAGGGTAAGGTTCGATATCTTGAAGGTCGAGATTTTTCCCAATATCTATGATTTTACCAGCTCTTAGCAGTAAAATTTTAAGACCTCCAACTTTAGTGAAATTTAAATCAAAATTTTTAATAGACAAAGCGGCAAAATTTAAATTTCCCAGCCAACTAACATTTTCCTTTGAAACCTCACCAGCTAAAAATTCATTTACTTTCTTTAAACTTTCTTTAAAAGATTGCTCTGGCGTCTGAAGGGGCAGGACATAATACTTTCCTTTTATAACTTGAGCTATATTATCCAAGAGCCGGGAATTTTGGGGTAGGGTATTGCGAAGCTCTCCTACCATATAGAGGCTTCCCAGTCTTTTTTCGTAAATATTTTCTGGTTCATAGCAAAAACTATCAAAAATCTTATCAGCTGTTTCACCTTTGCTCCTTAGATTAAAATGTAACTCAAAAATTCGCATATTTAGTTTATTGTAAAATTTTTTAAGTCAAAAAACAAACACTTGACTTTTTACCTATGTTTAGTATACTCTAAATTAGAGTTGTTGTTAAAGTTGTCTTTTACAAAAACAAAAAATTGAAAGGGTGATAGAAATGAGAGTTGTCGGGAGTGATTTCGATGGCACTGTAACTCTTACTCGTCTTTATAATTTCAATAATAGTAAATTACCGTGGTGGTGCGCCGCTTGGTTAGTTTTTGTCAGGCCGAATAAAAAAATGATCGAGACCTTAAGAGAGTTCGCAAGGAAGGGCGCTATAATTATTATGATTTCGGCCAGACCTCCTCAGTTGGAGGGTTTAACGAGGTGGTATAGCGAAAGAAACCGAATACCATTTAGCCAGCTTTTCTTTGTGGATAAAGGGGAGGGAGTTGCAGAGCGAAAATTAGAGATTATAAAGCAGATGAAAGTTAAAGAGTTTTTTGATGATGATCCCGAGACAGTAGATTTTCTAAAGGAACATGGCATTAATGCCAGACTTCCTTAAGGAGCGTCTTTCTAAAACTTTCTACGCTCCTTTATTTTTTTATTTAATAATAGTAAAATTTAATAAATATGAGTGGATTTAATTTCAAAAAATTAGCCCCTAATTTTAAATTTGCCTTTTCGGGAATAAGGATTATTATTCAAGAAAAACAGCCCTTCCGAATTATGATTATAGGTGCGATTCTGGTAATAGTTGCAATGATTTGTTTTAATCTAACTCTTATTCATAAAATAATTATATTATTTATGATAATTTTGGTACTATCTTTGGAGCTGTTAAATTCAGTAGTTGAAAAACTTTTAGATTTTGTTTGTCCTCAAAAGAATGGGAAAGTGAAAAAAATTAAGGATATGTCAGCCGGGGTAGTTCTGATAGCTTCTATTGGAGCGGCTTTAATAGGAATCTTGATATTTTTGCCTTATATTTTGGAGATTTTACTTCGTTGAAAATCTATAAAAAGAAAGAGCTCTGAAACTTTTCAGGGTTTTTAATTTTTTGTTTTTGTGATATAAAAAAAGCAGGATGGGCGTGTAGCTCAGTTGGTTAGAGCGCACGGTTCACATCCGTGAGGTCTGTGGTTCAAATCCGCACACGCCCAATATGAAAAAATTTTTCGATGAAGAATTGTATAAAAATAGGTCAATTAATAACCTGATTCTTTTTAGTATCTATTCTGTAATCGAAAATAAAGAAAAATGCACCTTTGAAAGATTAGTCAAAGAATGCTTTACTTTATTCCCAAAGACATTTAGTTTTTCCAAATATTCTCAATGGCCGGATTCTCGGAAGTTAGACAGGCCACTCAGATCCCTTAGGAGAAAAGGATTAATTTTGGGTGACCCAAAAACTGCTTTTTCTTTGACTAAATCTGGAAAGAAAATCGTTGAAGAAATAATCAAAACTTTTAGACAGAGAAAATTATTTAAATAGAAAAGAAGAAGTGAAACAGAACGAATTTAAAAAATTAGTTAACGAGGCCCTGTTAATACTACCAAAAAAAATTCGCCAGAAGATGGAAAATGTAGCGATCTGTGTTGAAAGGAAACCGTCTGAAGAACAGTTAAGGAGAACCGGCCTAAGACATGGCGGGTTTTTGTTAGGGCTCTATGAAGGAATTCCTCAGACAGTTTGGGGTAAGGGATTTGGCGGAAATTTACCAGATAAAATTACTATTTTTCAAGAGTCAATTGAAAATTTTGCAACCGAGCCAGGAAAGATTAGAAAATTAGTTAAAAACGTTGTTTGGCACGAAATTGCTCATCATTTCGGCTTTAGTGAGAAAGGAATTAAACTACTTGAACAAAAAAGAGGAACCTAACCCCTTGCCCCGTAGTAGAAATTTGACAAGCGTTTTGTTTCGCAAAACGCTAATACGCCGAAGGCAGTCAAATTTTCACTACGGGGCTTGCCTTAAAATTTTACTATCATATAATAAAATAATAATAAAATAAGATACAAAAGAGTAGGTAAAATTGAAAGAAAAGGTCGCAGAAATAATTAGAAAATAAATAAAGCTATGGAACAATTTTTAGCCCAAAATCAGTGGATTATTTTATTGGCTGTTCTTTGGGTTTTACCGTGGAAAGGTGTGGCTCTTTGGCGAGCAGCCAGAAATAGTCATAAAGGGTGGTTTGTAGCAATACTCGTGGTTAATACGATGGCTGTCTTGGAGATAATTTATATTTTCTTTTTTAGCAAGAAAGAGCAGCCAAAAGAACAAGTTTAACTTTTAATTTAATTTTTAAATTTCGCCATATGCAAGAAAATATTTCTCTAAAAATTATTCCTAAAGAGTTAAAATGGGTTTTATTGGTACTTCTCTCAATTTTTCTTTTGGTTTTAACTATTTCTGAAGGATTGGAAATTAAAGATAAATTAAAGAGTAAAGAAACAATTACTTTTTCTGGCCAAGGGAAATCAATAGGAGTTCCCGATGTAGCCTCAATTACTCTTTCAGTTATCACTGAGAAAATGACTGCCAAAGAGACAATGACTGAAAACGCAAAAATAACCAATGAAGTCATTAAATTTGTTAAAGAATCAGGAGTTGATGAAAAAGATGTAAAGACCCAATCTTTTACTCTTTCTCCTCGCTATGATTGGGTAAAGGGAAAAAGAATATTCAGGGGTTATCAACTTGCTTCTGCCCTGGCGGTAAAAATTAGGGATCTGGAGAAAATCAGTGATATAATTGATGGAACAGTTTCAAGGGGAGCAAATCAAGTAGGAGATATTCAATTTGTTATTGATGATCCAGAAAAATTGAAAGAAGAAGCGAGAAACAAAGCCATTGAGGATACTAAAGAAAAAGCTCAGAGTGTTGCTAAAACTACTGGTTTAAAACTCGGGAAAGTTGTTTCTTTTTCTGAAGCTGTTATCTCTGAAGATTATTCCAGACCTTATTCCCTTGAGATAAAAGAAGAAGCGTTAGGAGGAGGGCCCTCTCCGGAGATTGAAAAAGGAAGCCAGGAAATTGAAGTAAGCGTTTCTTTAACTTTTGAATTGAAATAAATATGTATACATTAATTCTCATTGCTGGCTTTGGCGGAGGAGCGATAAGAGGTTTGGTTGGTTTTATTAAACATCAGTATTCTTACAAAAATGTTGGTTTTCATCTGCCTTATTTTTTTTCGATGATGTTTCTTTCTGGCATTGTTGGTCTTTTAACCGCTGTCTCCGTAAAGGAATTAGGGATGACTTTTTTGGGCGTAGATTCTATTTCTCCAGCTCTATCTCTTATTGTTGGTTATGCCGGAGGCGACTTTATTGAAAATATCTATAAAATTATTGTTAAGAAATCCTCTCTTTATTCTTTACCAGAGAATCTGAAAAAAGGGCAAACCCCGTACGATAATTAAAAAATATGAGCAAATTTGATTATTTAACAGTAATAATTTTCATTTTTTTTCTTTCTTTGTATCTATTGAACTATTTTCCCGGCCACTAATAATTATTTTTTAAAAAGCAACTAAAAAAGCATCCCGCTTTTAGCGGGACGCTTTTTTAGTTATAACTTTATTCTATATTTTCCCAGCCTTTACCTTCTTCCTCTGGCGTTTCTGGTTCTTCTTCGTCTTCATCAATATCAAGATCTTCATCAACATCTTCAGAGGTTAAAGGAGTGAACAATTTATCGTAAACCATGAATATTAAACCTTGCCTTCAACTTAAAAAGTTAAGAGAAAACAGGTTTTAATTCCCCTCTCTGCAAAAAAGGGGAATTTAAACGACCTTTTTTTATTAATGTTATTATAAATAGCCAAAAACACCTGTCAAGCCCCGTAGTGAAATTTCGGCTCGCTCCGCAAATTTAGGTTTTCTAAAGAAAACCCTGCCGAAATTCTACTACGGGGCAAGCCTCCAAAATTAACAGTTAAAGCCGCGAGATGATTTTCTTTTCCGATGGGGATATTATATAATAAAGTCGATGAACTAAAGTTTATCTTCAGCTTCGTTTTAATAAATTAAAACTCGCTAATTGATGCAAGAAATAGGCCAAAAACAAAATATATTCTGGCAGTGGCTCTCTTGGTATTTTTTTGACGTACCAAGAGCTATTTTAAAAACCTGGAAAAACTTTCTTTTATTTAATTTAAATTATTTCTCTGTTCCCATTCTTTTTAAAACCTTCTTTTCTTACTGGCGAAGATATAAATGGTCTTATGGCCGAGGATTTGATTTGAGAAGGTATCTTGAGGCCTTTACTTTTAATCTAATTTCCAGAATTTTGGGAGCAATTGTTAGAAGTATTTTAATATTTATCGGTATTAATGTTGAGATTTTTATAGTTATTTCAGGTCTATTAGTATTTCTGGGATGGATAGTTCTCCCAGTTTTGCTAATAGCCGGACTAATTTTTGGCACTAAAGTCATTTCATAATGTTCAATTTTAACCTTAAAGGAACAGCAATTTTTCAGGCCTTAATTTGGGAGAGAGCTTTTCTGATGGCTAGATTCCTAAAAAAATTCTTTTTAATTTTATTTATTTTTACTTTTTTAATATTTTTATATGGATTTCTGACAGAAAACTTTAGCCAATCAGCCCTTTCTCTTTTATTTGGTTTTTCAATAATCTTTTTAACTTCGGCAATTATTCTCTGGATAAAGATACTCTTTTTTGGCTTAAAACTAAAGAGACCGAAATTGAGAGTTGAGCTTAAAGAAGCTGTTTTAAGACCAGAAGAGTATAATTTAGCTGAGTTTTTAAGTTTTGAGGTAGCTAAAAGTATCCGGCAGGCAATTGGATTCTCTAAAAAGAGAAAACTTTCCAAGATTCCTTCTGAAGCCCTACTTTACTTCTTATTAAAAGGGTGGCCCCGGGCAAGTTTTATATTCTCTCGAGCCCTCTTAAATATAAAAGAGATTAAAAAAGAATTGAAAGATTATTTAGATAGTTTAAAAAGAGAGAAGTTTCAAGGAATTTTTTCTAAAGATTCTCAAAAAGTAATTTTAGAAGCTTTAAAAATTGCTCAAAGAAAAGGCCACCAGACCATTGAAATGGGGGATATTTTAACTAGCCAGAGCAAAATTGACCCGACTTTCAAGAAACATCTAATTATCATGGATCTTAAGACCAGAGACATTGAAAATTTAGCCGACTGGTTAGAAAATCTGGAAGAAAAAATTTCCGAGAGAAAAAAATTTTGGGAATACAAAAATTTGGCCAAAAAAGGAAGTTTAGCCAGAGAATGGGCGGCAGGTTACACTCCTACTTTAGACCAATATTCAATTGATTGGACTGATTTTATTAAAAAGAGAGGACTTGAGGAGATTATTGGCCATAAATCAACTATTGAGCAAATTATCCGCATTCTGGCTAAATCAGAAATTAATAATGTTTTATTAGTAGGTGAACCAGGAACTGGTCGAGGAGCTACCATCCAGGCCTTGGCTCAAAGAAGTCTTTTTGGAGAGAGTTTGGCCAATTTAAATTATAAAAGAGTGGTTGAATTAGATATGGCTTCTTTATTGACTCGAATTGAAAAACCTGAGGAGATAGAATCAATTTTAGACCTAATTTTTCGAGAAGTAATTTTTGCGGGAAATATTATTTTAATAATTAATGAGTTCCATAATTACATTGGCCAGCTGGCCAGGCCAGGGATTATCGATATTTCTGGAGTCTTAGTTCCCTATCTAAGATCTTCCCAGTTTAAGATTGTAACCATAACTACCTTTGTAGGTTTGCATAAATATATTGAGCAAAATCCATCCATTTTATCTTTGTTTGAAAAAGTTGAAGTTTCTGAAATTTCAGCCAAAGAGACAATTAGGCTTTTGGAAAATCAGGCTTTAATTCTTGAAAGGAAATATAGAAAGTTTGTTTCCTATCTGGCAATAAGAGAAATAGTAAATTATTGCCAGAAATATTTATCAGCTGTTCCCCTTCCAAAATCGGCAATGAATCTCTTAGATGAAATTATGGTCTATTTGGTTAGTGAGACAAAAGAGCAAATTTTATTACAAAAACATGTGGCCGAAGTTGTTTCTGAAAAAATTCAAATCCCGGTGGGAGAATTAAAGGTCAGGGAGAGAGAAATTTTGTTAAATTTAGAAAATTTGATTCATCAGAGAATTATTAACCAAGAAGAGGCAGTAAATGAAGTTTCAGCAGCTATGAGAAGAGCTAGGGCTGCCTTTACCATAAGGTCAGGACCAATGGGTTGCTTCTTATTTTTAGGTCCAACCGGAGTAGGGAAAACTGAAACTTCCAAAGCTCTGGCTGAAATTTACTTTGGCTCAGAAGAAAGAATGATAAGATTAGATATGTCAGAATTTCAGGATATTCGAGATATCCCAAGATTAATTGGTTCTGCCTCAAAAGAGGGTCTTTTAACAACCCCTGTTAGAGAAAATCCTTTTTCCTTAATTTTACTCGATGAAATTGAGAAGGCCCATCCAAATATCTCAAATTTATTTTTACAGGTTCTTGATGAAGGCCTTTTGACAGATGGATTAGGCAGAAGAGTTGATTTTAAAAATTCAATTATTATTGCTACCTCAAACGCCGGGGCAAAGATTATCTGGGAGGATATTAGGTTGAATAAAAAATTAGACATTGTCAAAGAAGACCTCTTGGGTTATCTTTTCAAAAAAGGAATCTTCCGACCAGAATTCATTAATCGATTTGATGGAGTAGTTGTTTTTAAACCCTTAACTAAAGAAAACCTTTTAGATATTGCTGAACTTCTTTTTCAAAAACTAAAGAAAAATCTTGAAGAAAAAAATATTGAATTTATTATTACCCAGCCCCTGAAAAAGAAAATAATTGAACTGGGCTATAATCCAACTTTTGGAGCAAGAGAAATGAGAAGAGTTATTCAAGGCAAAGTGGAGAACATTTTAGCCACCGCTCTTTTGTCAGGTCAATTAAAAAAAGGAGATAAAGTTGAAATTGTGCCAAAAGCTAAGCAATTTAAATTAATATTAAAATCTTGATATAGCCAATAATTCTTTACCGAGGATAATTGAGTGCAATTTTAAAAAAATAGAGGTTCAAAAAACCTCTTTTTAGGTATTGACTTTTTTTAAAAACTTTAGTATAATTTAAGAGATGAATATAGTATTATGCTTGGAAAAATAATTTTAAAACTTAAATTAATATTTATTCCCTGTCTAGAAAATAATTATAGACCGAAGTTTTTAGAAAGTAAATTTTTATTTTACTATCTCTTATTTTTACTTATTTTAAAGTTCATTACTGTTTCTTATTTAATCTGCCTTCCCAAAACCATTTTTTTTGCTGACATCAGCAGCACCTCTTTGATTAAATTGACCAATCAAGGAAGAGAGGCGTTAGGTTTTAGCCCTTTAACGGAAAATTCGCAATTAGATAAAGCAGCTTCTCTAAAAGCTCAAGATATGATAGCTCAGGATTATTTTGCTCATCAAAGTCCGGAGGGAAAGTTACCTTGGTATTGGATAAAATCAGCAAATTACGATTATCAATATGCCGGAGAGAATTTGGCTATAGGATTTTTAGACTCAGAAGAAGTTTATCAGGCCTGGAATAATTCTCCTTCTCACAAAGCTAATCTTTTTAATCCAAATTATCAAGATATTGGAATTACAGTGCTTAAAGGAGATTTTCAGGGAAATGAAACCTATGTTGTGGTTCAATTATTTGGCGCTCCTAAAGCAAAACTGACCCCAAAAGAACAGCCAAGTATTAAAAAACAATCAACTAAGATTGAGGAAAAAATAATTCAAGAACAGCTGCCAATAGATATTGAACAAGAAATTGCCTCCGAAGAAGTAGTTGATAAGTTAGAAGAGCCTTTAGCTAAAGGATATGTTTCTTCCGCTGAAAACATAGAAACAGAAAATGAATTTAAAAATAGTTTTAGGTTTAATTTTTTTCAATTCTTATCTTCAGATTATAATAATATAGTTCAAAAGATTATATTTTATTCGTTACTTCTCATTAGCCTTTCCCTGATCTTGAATATTTTTGTTGAATTTAATATTCAACGAAAAGACCTGATTGTAAAAACACTTTTCTTTGTTACTTTATTAACTTTGTTTATCATTTTTGATAAAGAATTAATAATTCAAATTTTACCCCATAATTTCAGTATTCATTAAAAAGTCGGTTTTCCTATGTTAAAACTTATAAACAAAAATTTAAAGATGTCTTTAGAAGAAATAAAGAAAAAAAGTAAGTCCCGTAGTAAAACTTGGACTTGCTACCCAAAAAGATATTTTGTCCAAGTTCTACTACAGGGTAAGAAACTTTGGAAATTTTTTATTTTTCTGTTTTTAGTCAGTTTTATAGTTATAAATTGGTCAGATATTTCTTGGGTTTTTAATTATAAAGTTATCTATCGAGGATTATCTAATTTCTTTGAGAGAAATAAAATAGAAGCAGTTTATTTTGACAAAGAAGATAGCATTGAGATTCCCAAGATTGAAGTAAAAGCCCCTATTATTTTTCCTGAAAATAATAGCGAGAGAGACTTTGAAAAAGCTTTAAAAAAAGGAGTCTTGCATTATCCTCAATCTGTTTTACCAGGAGAAGAAGGAACAACAATTCTTTTGGGCCACAGCGCTCCTCCTAACTGGCCGAAGATAGATTATGATTGGATTTTTAATGATTTAAATAAATTAAACACTGGCGATGAGATTTATATCTATTTTAATCAAAGTCGATATATTTATGAGGTGACTGAAGAATTTTTTCTCAATCCTGGTCAAGATATCCCTCAACCCTTGACAAATTCTAAGTATGTGTTAAACTTAGTAAGTTGTTGGCCTCCAGGAAGAGACCAAGAAAGAATTGCCATAAGGGCAGAATTAGTCAATTAATAATTTCTAAAAATCTATGTTTTTAAGTTTATCTAAATTTAAAACCCTAAAAAGAACCAGTATTTTTTGGATAATTTTTTTATCGATAATTTTTTTATTTGCTATTGGATATCAAAACAGAGCAATGGCGGCAAGTTGTGCAGATTGTTCCAGATGTAAAGGAGCAAGAGTTTACGGAAATATTTCCAATGCCAATACTGGTGGAAAAATATCGGGAGCAACAGTTACAGTTACAACAACAGCAACCAGTGGGGTGCAATGTCCAAGCACCAGTTCAAGCAAGCATGGCTGGTGTGGTCCAAAGTCAGGAAGTACAACAACTAACTCAAGCGGTTATTACAATTTTGCCAGGGTTGACGGTCTTTACTGTTTTGTCAATTGTGGCTGGGGCTATTCTGCTCCCTGGAAATTAAGCGTAAGTCACCCTAATTATTATTCAAACTCTACTACTTTTTCTCCAATAAATGGGAGTGCGAGTGTAGTAAATTTGAGCCTTAGGCCTAAATCTTCGCCTACGATTACCTGCTGGTCCTGTAATACCAGCAATTACACCTGTTATTCCCAAAGTTATTCAGGTACCAGTTGTCCTTCAGGAACATATTCAA
>CAYSLI010000002.1:89502-146214 GCA_964431915.1 uncultured Candidatus Saccharibacteria bacterium
AATCTACGATTACCTGCTGGTCCTGTAATACCAGCAATTATACCTGTTATTCCCAAAGTTATTCAGGTACCAGTTGTCCTTCAGGAACATATTCAAGTCAGTCTTCCTGTCAGAACAACTGCCGGCAATCTACGATTACCTGCTGGTCCTGTAATACCAGCAATTATACCTGTTATTCCCATGCCTATTCTGGCTATTACTGCCCTTCAGGAACATACTCAAGCCGTTCCTCCTGCGAGGATGACTGCGAAGAGCCGTCTTATTCTATATTAAATGTTTCAAAAACTGTCCGAAATATTACTGATAATACTACTTTTCGGAATTCAGTATCAGCTGATCCTTTAGACAGATTAGAATTTAAGATAAAAGTTAGCTCTACTGGAAGCACCAAAGCTCGAAGTGTAATAGTAAAAGACACTTTGCCCTGGCAGATAACATATCAGAATAAATTAAAGATTAACGGAGTGTCTTCTTCCGGCAAGATTTTGACAGGATTAAATTTAGGAACAGTATATCCTGGTCAATCAAAAACAATTACTTTTGAAGCTAAAGTTACCTCGGCAGATAAGTTTATTTATGGAATAACTACTTTAACAAATACAGCAATAGCTTATAATGCAGATACTGAAGATACCGATACAGCCAAAGTTGTTGTTACTAGAAAAGCTGTAGCCGGGGCTGTTACCGAGGTAAAAACAGGTATTGTTAGTCAGGCCTTAGATTATGTTCTGTTTCCTTTGGTAATGACTTTTATAATAATCTTGGTTTTCAAAAATTATCTCATCTTTTTAAATGAATGGTTAGAGAAAGGAAAAAGTAGAATGATTGAGCATCGATCGAATAGAAGCTTAAGAAGAATTATTTCTCGCATTAAAAGCAGAGAGAGATTTTAGAAGAAAAAGTTTTGAAAGGTTTAAGAGATTAGAAAACTTAAAATCGCCTTATAAGGCGATTTTAAGTTTTCTTTCTCTTGTTTCCTTGACAACTGTGGATAATCTGTGGAAAGAAATGTTTTTTTATCTTATTTTTAAGGTATTTTAATTCAGGTTGACTTGGGACTATGAAGTGGAATATAGTAAAGGTGAAAGGACGAATTGTGGATAAGAGTGGGATAAAGACCTAAATCTGTGGATAACTTTAATTATTAAAAAAAGCTTTTAATGAATTAGCATGTTCATAGGAGAATATAGACATACCATTGATATTAAAAAAAGACTGGCTCTTCCTGCCAAATTCCGAAAGGAACTGGGCAAGAATATAATAATTACCCGTGGCTTGGACAATTGTTTAGTTGTTTATCCTTCAAAAGAATGGAAGACGATGTCTGATAAGTTAGGGAAGTTGCCAGCCAGTCAGCTTGAGGCTCGAGGTTTTGCTAGAATTATGTTGGCCGGAGCTATGGCAGTAGAACTCGATAGGTTGGGCCGAATTCTTATTCCAGAGTATTTAAAAATTTATGCTAATTTAAAAAAGAATGTAGTAATTTGCGGTCTTTATAATCGATTGGAAATTTGGGATGGTCAAAACTGGGAAATCTATAAGAAAAAGGTGGAAAAAGAAGTAGGTGATTTCGCAGCTAAATTGGGAGAGCTCGGAATCTAAAATGATATGGGGCGGAATATTCATATTCCCGTATTGCAAAAAGAAGTGCTCAAATATCTTGATCCTAAACCTAATCAGAATTTTATTGATTGTACAATTGGTGAAGCCGGCCATACTTTAGCAATTTTAGAAAAAAACAGACCGAAGGGAAAAGTTTTAGGAATTGAATGGGACATTGAACTCTATAAAAACTTATCGAAATCGGATATCAATAGATTAGTCTTGGCTAATGATAATTTTGTCAATTTAAAAGAGATTGTTGAAAGAGAGAAATTTAGGCCGATTAAAGGAATTCTATTTGACTTAGGAATGTCAAGCTGGCATTTAGAAGAGTCGGGCAGAGGATTCAGTTTTTTGAGAAAAGAACCTCTAGATATGAGATACAATTCTCAGAATCCTTTAACGGCAGAAAAAATAGTGAATTATTGGTTAGAATCAGAGATAGAAAAAATTCTAAGAGAATACGGGGAAGAGCGTTTTTCCGGGAAAATTGCCAAGGAAATTATTAAGGAGAGAAAAGCAAAGCCGATCAAAAATACATCTCAGTTGATAGAATTTTTAAAAAGAGCAATTCCTTTCAGATATCAGCATCAGAAAATCTATTTTGCCACCCGAACTTTTCAGGCTTTGAGAATTACTGTTAACGATGAACTAAATAATTTAAAGAAAGTTTTACCTCAGGCCTTAGAAATTTTGATGCCAGGTGGTTCTTTAGTAATAATCTCTTTCCATTCTTTAGAAGACAGAATCGTCAAAAATTTCTTAAGAAACCGAGCTAAAGAAGGATTGCTTAAAATTTTAACCAAAAAACCAATCAGACCAAAAGAAGAAGAAATTAAAATTAATCCTCGCTCAAGGTCGGCAAAGTTAAGAGCAATATTAAAAATATAGATACAATGAACAGTTATTCTTTAACTCAGCCTATTTCACAAAGGTTAGTAGTTTTACCAAAATTTCCAAAAATTGGTTTAAAAACTTTTTGGATTTTGAGTTTCATTTCAATAACATCGCTTTTAATATTTTATATTTTTCAGGTAAATAGCATGATTGGGGAAACTTACCTGATTCAAAACTATCAAGGAAAAATAAAGGAGCTGTCTCAGGAAAATAAAACCCTGGAGATTAATTTTTCTCAGGCAAATTCCTTATCTATTATTGAAAGTTTAGTAAAAAATCTAAATTTTGAAAAAGTAGAAAGAATTCATTATATTCAGGTTTTGGAAAGCCAGGTTGTTGCAAAGTAGATAAAGGTAATTTTTTAAAAAAACTTAATCTTTTTGTTTAATGAAAAGGGGGAGGATAAATCTAATTTTAATTTTAATAACATTATTTGGAGTAGCTATTATAGGAAGGCTTTTTTTTATCCAGATACTTAATTATGAATATTGGAAGGCTTTGGCTCAGGGTCAGCAAAAATTTTTTGCCCAAGTCCAAGGAGATAGGGGAGAAATTTTTTTACAGAATAAAGAAGGAAATTTATACACCTTAGCCTCAAATAAAAATTGGGAATTGGTTTATATTTCTCCAGAAGAAATTACTACTAAAGGACAAGATTCAATAGAAACAGCTAAAGCCCTGAGCCAGATACTGAATTTAGATGAAGACTTAATTTTAGAAAAAATTAAAAAATCAGATAGTCTCTATGAATTAATAAAAAATAAATTGACTCAGGAAGAAATAGACCTTTTAAAAAAATTAAATTTACCAGGAGTTTATTTGGGGTCGGAAACATTAAGATATTATCCACAAGAAAATCTGGCCGCTCATGTAAGTGGATTTTTAGGAGGAGATAATATTGGGCAATACGGAGTAGAAGGATATTATAACGATCTTCTCAAAGGGTCAGAAGGATTCCAAGAAGGAGAAAAAGGAGCTCAGGGGTATTTAGTCAAGATGACCTCAGACGTTGTTAAAAGAGGCTCTGACCTTGTTTTAACTCTTGATTACAATATCCAATTTGTGGCTGAAAAGTTGTTGAGAGAGGCTAAAGAAAATTTAGGTATTGAGGAGGGTCAAATTATAGTCGGAGACCCTAATTCGGGAAGGATTTTGGCTATGGCTAATTTTCCAGAATTTAATCCCAATGAGTATTGGAAAGAAGCAAATTTAGAAATTTTTAAAAATCCGATAAATCAAAATCTTTTTGAACCGGGTTCCGTGTTTAAACCCATTACCATGGCTGCAGCTTTGGACCAGGGAATAATAACTCCTCAGACTACATATGTTGACCCCGGCGTAATCGAAATCGGAGGTTGGCCTATTTATAATTATGACCAAAGGGTTTATCCGGGCAAGATAACTATGACCGAGGTTTTGGAAAAATCAATTAATACCGGGGCAGTCTTTGCCGAGAGACAAATTAGCCACCAGAGTTTTTTAGATTACATTGAGAAATTCGGGTTTTTCGAGCCAACCGGAATTGATTTAGAGGGAGAAGCTTTCTCTAGGAATTCTAATTTAAAAAAAGGATATGAAGTAAATTTCGCTACAGCTTCTTTCGGACAAGGGATTGAAATGACCCCTATCCAGTTATTCAGAGCAATCTGTGCTATTGCTAATGGGGGAAAATTAATTAAACCTTATGTATTAGAAAATCCCATTCTTAATTCAGACGATGTAGAGGAAAGTGATATAGAGGAAAGACAGGTAATTTCGCAAAAAACAGCCACTCAATTAGCATCAATGTTGGTTTCAGTGGTAGAGAATGGTTTTGCCAAGCGAGCTAAGATTCCCGGCTATTATGTTGCTGGTAAGACCGGGACTGCTCAGATTCCCTGGTCAGCTTTAGGAATTGATAAATCGGGTTATTCTGAGAAAACTATCCAGACTTTTATCGGATTTGCCCCGGTTTTTAGTCCTCGATTTTTAATTTTAGTGAAATTAAATAATCCAAAGGCCAGGACAGCTGAATATTCGGCTACCCCAATATTTCGAGAACTTGCTAAATATATTATAGATTACTATCAGATTCCTCCAGATTATTATGAAGAACAATAATTATGAATTTTTTATCTAAATTCATCTTCTATTTAAAAAAGCCCAAAATTATAATTATTACCGGACAGGGGAGAGCTTGTACCGCCGAGGCTGTCTTTCAGGTTTTAAGACAGAATTTCAGTGTTGGGAGATTGAGAAATTTTTCAGGTTTATTGAACCTCGGGCAAATTTTAAGTAAAGAAATTCTGATTTTTGAGCCAGAGATGAAGAAAGCAAAAATTTTTAATTTCTTGATTAAAAAATCCTCGCTGCCGATTTTACTTGTGACTCATATTGGCGATATTCCTTCTGATACCGCATCTACCCCTTCCCCTTCAGGGGAAGGGGTCCCTAAGAACAGAGAAATCAAAAAATTGGCAAGAATTTTACCTTCCCAGAGTTATTTAATTTTAAATTTTGATGACGAGACAGTCAGAAAAATCAAAGACGAGGCTAATTGCAACGAATTAAGTTTTGGCTTTCAAGAAAGAGCTGATTTTAGAGCCTCAGATATAAGGTTAAACAATGGAACGAATTTTAAAATAAACTACAAGGGAAATATTGTTCCAATTTGGCTGGAGAAACTTTTTGGCAAAGAGCAAATTTACGCCAGTCTATCTGCTGTAAGTATAGGGGTAATATTCGATTTAAATTTGGTTGAAATTTCCCAGTTATTAAAAAATTATCAGGGAATTGCTGGCGAAAGGGACGATACTTGAAAATATTTTTTAATCTGATATAATTAATAAAGCAGAGAAAGGAGGTAAATAGTTATTTTTAGTTCTTTTATAAAAAATATAGAAAGGAAAAAAATTATGCCACTATGTCCATTTTGTACTGATGAGAATGGAAGAAGAGTTAAACTTAAAGTCTTAAAGAGGAATAAATATAAAAAAAATAATGGAGAGGTGAGTTCTGGAATCTTGTATTTATGCCCGGTTTGCCTAGATGAATACCATGTTAAGAGAAGAAGCAACGGCAGGAAAAGAACCACTTACCTTCCTAAAGGTGAAAAAGGAAGGGGGAAGTTGATTGATCATCATTTGATAGAAGCATAGAAGCTGACAGGAGTTGAATTGAAAGAAATAAATTTTATTAGTATTAAGCCGTCATTCGTGGCGGCTTTTTATTTAAAATTAATAGAGTTTACAAAGTTTAGAATCTGTGATAGATTTGATAATCGTTCTTACTATTATTTAAATAAGGAGGTGATGATTCAGAAGGAGGCAAAAGATGACAAAAAAAGAAAAAGATAACAAAGCTAATGCGAAGAGGTTTAAAACATGTACCGGGTAGTTTGCGGGACGGTTTTCCTCGAGAAATCGTTCAAAAAATGGAAGAGAGGATAGAGACAATATTAACCAACAGCCTCACTTCTCTGGCCTCATCGTCTAGCGGTTTAGGACGCAGGGTTCTCATCCCTGTAACTCGGGTTCAAATCCCGATGAGGCCACCAATTTTTGAGAGACTTCTAATTAGTCTCTTTTTTGGATATAATAAGTTAATGGGAAAAATCTCTTGGCATAATCTTACCTGGAAAGAAGTAACAAAATTATTATATTCTGACTCTAAAAAGGGCTTATCTGAAAAAGAAGCAAAATCGCGACAAAGAAAATCAGGCAAAAACTTACTTCCAGAAGAGAAGCCTTTATCTCGATTAAGAGTATTTTTAGAGCAATTTAGAAGCCCTCTAATTTATATTTTAGCGATAGCGGGAGTTATTACTTTGTTTTTGAGAGATTATACTGACGCCATTGTTATTTTTGGCGCTGTTTTTTTAAATACAATTGTTGGGTTTTTTCAGGAAAACAAAGCATCTCAGGCTTTAAGTGAGTTAAAAAAAGCGGTTAAACATACAGCTGAAGTCTTGAGAGAAGGAAATTTAAAAATTGTTGATTCAGAAGAATTGGTTCCTGGCGATATTATTATTTTGAATCCAGGAGATAAAGTCCCAGCTGATGGCAGAATCATTGAATGCCATGATTTAAAAATTAATGAAATGGCTTTGACAGGGGAGTGGTTATCAGCAAAAAAATTGTCAGAGGTTTTGCCAAAAGAGAAACCTTTAGCTGATAGAGATAATATGGTCTATATGGGTTGTGTAGTTGAAGATGGAACGGGAAAAGCGATAGTTTCTGAAGTAGGAGTTCAAACTGAAATTGGAAAAGTAGCTAAAATAATTAAGGAGACTAGAGAAGAAAAAACTCCCTATCAAAAAAAATTAGCCAATTTTTCTAGAATTGTCGGGATTATCATCGCTTTTATTTGTTTTTTTATTTTTGTTTTAGGAATGGCAGCCGGGAAAGAGTTTGTGGAAATGTTTACGACGGCAGTAGCCGTGGCGGTAGCTGCTATCCCTGAGGGATTACCAGTAGCAATGACAGTGATTTTGGCTCTCGGAATGCAAAGGATATTAAGAAAGAAGGGATTGGTAAGAAAATTAGCTTCAGCAGAGACTTTGGGGAGTACTTCGGTGATTTGTAGCGATAAGACCGCCACCTTAACCGAGGGAAAAATGAAAGTAAGCGATATAATAGGTGATAAATTTCTAACTCTAAAAGCGGCTACTTTAACTTCAGCAGCTTTCATCGAAAACCCTGCAGAGCCAAAGGAAAAATGGATTTTCAGAGGGAGGCCAACTGATAAGGCTTTACTTGAAGCTGGTTTTGCTATTGGAATTAACCCAAAAAAAGAATTCAAAAAAAAGAAAATAGCTGAAGTTCCCTTTAATCCAATAAATAAATTTGCCGCCACTTTATATGAGGAAAATGAGGGAAGTTTTTTGTATGTTTGTGGAGCTCCAGAGAAAATTTTAGACCTTTCAAACTTAGAAAAGGAAGATAAGGAAAATTTAGAAAAAAAATTAGAACAACTAGCTCAAAAAGGACTAAGAGTCGTTGCCTCAGCTTCCCGAAAAGTTGCAGAGGTCCGACCTCTGCAACTTGAGGAATTGTGTAAGGATTTAACCTTCCTTGGTTTCATCACCTTAAAGGACCCGGTTAGAAAAGAAGTAAAAGAAGCAATGAAAGTTTGTAGGCAGGCAGGAATGAGTCCAATTATTATTACAGGTGACCATAAATTGACGGCAAAATCTGTAGCTGAGGAGTTGGGTTTTAAAGTAAAAGAAGGAAATATTATGGAAGGGAAAGAGCTTGATCAACTTTCAGATGAAGAGTTTCTAAAAAAAGTAAAAGACATTCAAATTTATGCCAGGGTTGAGCCAAAACATAAGCTTCGTATTATTGAAGCCTGGCAAGGAAAAGGAAGAGTGGTGGCAATGACCGGCGATGGAATTAATGACGCTCCGGCGCTCAAAAAAGCCGACATTGGAGTAGCTTTGGGTTCTGGAACCGAAGTGGCAAAAGAAACTTCAGACTTGATCTTATTAAATGATAGTTTTTCTATTATTGTGGCGGCAGTTGAAGAAGGGAGGGCAATTATTGATAATATTAGAAAGGTTATTACTTATTTATTATCTGATAGTTTTACCGAAATAATTTTAATTGGAATAAGTCTCTTTTTAGGCTGGCCTCTTCCAGTTTTAGCTACTCAAATTTTGTGGGTGAATCTTATTGAAGATGGGCCCCTCGGCCTCTGTTTGGCTTTTGAACCAAAAGAAAAAGACCTAATGAAGCAGAAACCCCGAGGCCATGATGTTCCTCTTTTAACCCGGGAGATGAAGGCCTTAATTTTTATTATCGGATTAGTGACTGACCTTTTACTTTTAGGGCTCCTTTTCTGGCTAATAAAATATTCTGGTTATGAAATCTCTCATATTAGATCAATAATCTTTGTCGGACTTACCGTTGATTCGGTTTTTTATGTTTTCTCTTGTAAAAGTTTAAGAAAGAATCTCTGGCAGATAAATCCTTTCGCCAATAAATTTTTAGTTTTTGCCTGGATTTTCGGTATTATAATGCTGATATCTTCTCTTTATTTTTCTCCATTACAAACACTTTTAAAAACAGTTCCCCTAAATCTTTTTGACTGGCAACTAATTTTAGGCTTAGGATTAATAAATATAATTTTAATTGAAGTTACCAAATGGCATTTTATTACTAAAAAAGAATATGTTTAAAAACATTAAAACATTTATCTATCCAATAGCTATGCTTTCTGGAACCATTATTGGCGTTGGGCTTTTTTCTTTGCCTTATATCACCTCAAAGGTTGGCTTTGGTGTAATCCTTGGCTATTTTTTGGTTTTAGGAGCTTTAGTTATTCTGGTTCATTTATTTTTTGGAGAGATAGCTCAAAAGACACCTGATTTTAAGAGACTTCCTGGTTTTGCTAAATTTCATTTAGGAAATTTTGGTGGAAAAATAGCTCTTACTTCTACAATTTTGGGGCTTTTCGGAGCAATCTTAGCTTATCTAATTATTGGTGGAGAGTTTTTGACAAATTTATTATCACCAATTTTTGGTGGGGGCAATCTTTTCTATACTCTTTTATATTTTGTCCTGGGAGCAGGCCTTATTTTTTGGGGAATTAAAGCCATTTCCAAAATCGAATTTTGGGGACTAATTTTGTTTTTT
This sequence comes from uncultured Candidatus Saccharibacteria bacterium, assembly GCA_964431915.1. Taxonomy (GTDB): domain Bacteria; phylum Patescibacteriota; class Minisyncoccia; order Minisyncoccales; family CAZKCU01; genus CAZKCU01. The sequence goes on from CAYSLI010000002.1 coordinate 98,616, forward strand.
ATTATTCTAATTGCTACTTCCCTTCAAGGATTTCCTTTTTTAAAAATCGAAAATCTTTTTCCTATTCCTGATATTTCGCACTTATTTTTGCCTTACGGCGCCATTCTTTTTTCTTTATGGGGAGCAGCTTTAATTCCGGAAGTTGAGGAAATGCTGGGAGGGCAAAAAAAAATAATTTCAAAAATTATTCCCATTGCCATTTTAATTCCGATAGTTGTTTATCTCTTTTTTATTTATCTAATTTTAGGCATTACGGGACCTCAAACCACAGAATCTGCCTTAACCGGACTAAAAGATGTTTTAGGCGATGGAGTAGTTAGTTTAGCACTTTGTTTTGGTGTTTTAACAACCTTCACCTCGTTTATTGTTTTGGGTCTTACCCTAAAGAAAGTTTTTTGGTATGATTTAAAAATTGGAAAAAATTTGGCCTGGGTAATTATTTGTTTTTTGCCCCTGATTCTTTTTTTAATTGGAATTAAAAGCTTTATTCCGGTAATATCTGTTGTTGGTGGAGTAATGCTTGGTATTGATGGAATTTTAATTTTATTAATGTACCAGAAAATTAGACCTGAAAGAAAATTCTTAATTTATCCTTTAGTTTTAATATTTTTGGGAGGGATTATTTATGAAATAATATATTTTGTAAAATAATATGATTTTATTTTATATTTTCATTTTTTTAGCTTCTTTTGCCTTACTTTTTTGGTCGGGGAAATGGTTAGTTAATGCCTTAGTTAGAGTGGCTCGATTTTTAGAATGGAGGGAATTTGTGGTAGCTTTTTTTGTTATGGCTTTTGTAGGTTCTTTACCTAATCTTTTTGTTGGCATTTCTTCAGCTCTTCATAAAATTCCTCAACTTTCTTTTGGCGACATAGTTGGTGGAAATCTCGTTGACTTAACAATAGTTGTAGCAATAGCTGCTTTAATTGCTAAAGGCCTTCCAGCTGAAAGCAGGATGGTTCAAACTTCTTCAATTTTTACTATCTGCATTGCCATTTTACCCTTACTTTTAATTTTAGATGGGGTTTTGGGCAGGGGAGACGGAATTTTCTTAATTTTAGTTTTCACTTTTTACGTCTTTTGGCTTTTTTCCAAAGAAGAAAGATTTAAAAAAGTTTATGAAGAAAACAAAATTTCTACTGCTAAAGAATTTAAAGTTTTTATGAAAGACCTCGGAAAAGTAATTTTGGGAATAATCTTTTTATTAGCAGCTGCCGAAGGCATTGTTAAATCAGCTCAATTTTTTGCTGGAAGTTTTAATTTGTCGATAGCCATAATTGGAATTTTAATTGTTGGTTTAGGGAATACTCTACCTGAAGCCTATTTTGTAATTGCCTCTGCCAGAAAGGGCCAGACCTGGATGATTCTTGGTAATTTGATGGGTTCAATTATGGTTCCAACCACCCTGGTACTGGGGATTGTTGCTCTAATTTGTCCAATTGAGATTGTTGACTTTTCACCCTTTGCCATAGGCCGGTTCTTTCTGATAATCTCAGCTATATTTTTCCTATGGGTAGTTCGAAGCGGTCAAAAAATTACCAAAAAAGAAGCCTTATTTTTATTAGGAATTTATATTCTCTTTGTCATATTTGAAATTTTAATGAAGTAATGTTAATATAGGTTAATCTCTACTCCAAAATTGCTTCCACAATTTTGGACGGGTCGCGAGGCGTGCCCGCCTGGCGGGACGCCCCGACCGAGACCATAACATGGACAATTCCCTTTTTGCTTTAATATTATTTCTAATTGTGGCTGGAGGAGCGGCAATTTGGTTTTTTTACATTAGAAAATCAGCAATTGACCGCAGCCAGACAACAGCAATAAGAGATTTAGAAAGACGATTAACTGATTTAATGACTAACCAATTAAAGGAGATTCGAGGAAATGTGGATGGGACCTCTCGGGCAATGCATGAACAAATTTCTTCTTTTACAAAAGAAACAGTTCAAATTCGTCAAGAATTAAAACAAGTTCAGGAGACAATGAAGGGCATTTCCTCTTTCCAGGAGATTTTTAAAGCGCCGAAGCTTAGAGGGCAATGGGGAGAAGCTTCTTTAGAGCACGTCTTGAGCCAGCATTTCCCCAAAGAACTTTACCAGGCTCAATATCTTTTTTCTTCTGGAGAACAAGTTGATGCAGTATTAAAACTTCCTGATGGCAAATTGTTGCCAATTGATGCTAAATTTTCTTCTGTCAATTTTGAAAAAATGAAAGAAGCTGAATCTGATAAAGAAATAGTTCTTTATCGCAAAAAATTTATTGGAGACGTGAAATTTAATATAGATAAGATTGCCTCAAAATATATTTTGCCTTCAGAAGGTACTCTTGATTACGCTTTAATGTATATTCCGGCGGAAGCTATTTATTATGAAATAATGGCAAAAGAAATAGATTTAGTAAAATATGCTCAAGAAAAAAAGGTTACTTTAGCTTCACCTAATACTTTTTATTCAGCTTTGCGAACAATCGAACATTGGTTTCGAAGTATGCAGATTTCTCGTCAAACTCAGCAAATTCTAAAAAGACTTGACCGTGTTTATCAAGATGCTCAAAAATTAAAGAACGATTTTAGAAAACTGGGAAACCATTTAAGAGATGCTAGTTCTGCTTATGACACCTCAGGAAAACGGCTTTCTTTACTTGGAGAAAGAGTGGAAAGATTAGCCGAGGTTGACGAAACTAAAAAATTAAAAAAAGTAAAACAAAACTCTTAGAATATGTTAGCAGTAATTAAAACTGGAGGTAAGCAATACGTTGTGACTCCAGGAGATAAAATAAAAATTGAAAAGTTGGATGCCAAAGAAGGTAAAGAGATTACCTTCAAAGAAGTTTTATTATTGGAAAAGGGTAAAAAAATAGACATCGGATGTCCATTAATCAAGGGGGCCAAGGTTATTGGTAAAGTGTTATCTCAAGGTAAAGGTAAAAAAGTAATCATTTTTAAATATAAGCCAAAAACTCGCTACAAAGTAAAAAAGGGCCATCGTCAGCCCTTCACCGAGATTGAAATTACCAAGATACAAGATACAAGTTCCAAACAATAACCAATAATCAATATTCAACAACCAAGCAGTTTGTGTCTTGTTGTTTGGTTATTTGTTATTCTCTCGTCGGCTTTCCAGAGCTGAAGATAAAGTTTCTTCGTCAGCGTATTCTAATTCCCCGCCGACGGGTAATCCTTTCGCTAACTGGGTAATTTTTTTTATTCCCAGATTTTTTAACTTTCTCTGAAGCAATAAGCTCGTATTCTGGCCCTCGGTCGTTGGATTGAGGGCTAATATAATTTCTTTGATTCGCTCTTTTCTTACTCTCTTAATTAGTTTTTTAATTCTTTCTTCAATTTCTTCTTTTTGCTTTGCCCTTTCAAGCCCGGAAATTGTGCCCCCTAAAATAAAATAGAGTCCCTTGAATTTACCGGTCTTTTCAATAGCTTCCAGGTCAACCTCTTTTTCTATGACGCAAATTAAACTTCTATCTCTAATTTTATCTTGACAGATGGAGCAAAGTTCTCCTTCGCTTTCACCCGCTTCAAATGATTTAAAACAAAGGGGACAAATTTTTATTTTGACTTTCAATTCTTCAATTGCTTTTATAAGTTCTTTAATCTTCTCCTTCGGTATCTTGACTAAATAGAAAACAAAACGGGCAGCAGTTCGCGGCCCAACCGTTGGAAATTTAGAGAAGATATCAATGAGTTTTTGGATAGATTTAGGATGCATCGTGTTCTTTTTCTAAATTTCTGAAACTGACTCGTCTTTCATCAAAATATAATTCAATTTTTCCCACCGGACCATTACGATGCTTAGCTATTATAATGTCTGCAATATTTTTTCTTGAAGTATCAGACCGGTAGCGATCCTCACGGTGTATAAACAAAACCACATCCGAGTCTTGCTCCAGGGCTCCGGTTTCTCTCAAGTCAGATAATCGTGGAATTTGGGGAGAACGCTGCTCTACTGCTCTTGATAATTGTGATAAAGCCAAAACCGGAACATTAATTTCTCTGGCTAAAGCTTTTAAAGAACGAGAAATCTCAGTCATTTGCTGAACCATATTGACTGCAGGATTTCTCGGTTCCATCAATTGTAAATAATCAACAATAATTAACCCTAGTCCCTTTTCTGCCTGCAATCTACGGGACATTGCTCTCATTTGTAAAATGTTTGAAGTAGCGGCATCATCAATATAGATTGGGGCCTCAGATAAAATACCCAGAGCCTGTTGGATTCTTGAAAAATCATTATCTTCGCCCTCATCAGAGAGTCTGCCCGTCCTCAGTCTCCATAAGTCAACGTTAGCCAGCCCGGCAATTAATCTATCTACTACCTGGTCTTTTGACATTTCAAGCGAAAATATACCGACCGGCACCTTATCGTTCGTGGCAATATTAGCAGCAACATTACAAGCGAGAGCACTTTTTCCCAAACTTGGCCTGGAAGCTAAAATAATAAGGTCAGATTTTTGAAGACCAGCCAGAATATTATCTAAATCGACAAAACCAGTAGGAAGTCCCCGGGGAGCTCCCTGGTGCTTGGATAATCTGTCAATCCTTTCAAAAGCTTCTTCTAAGGTGGCCTTAACGGGTAAAAAATTTTGAGTTAAGCTTTTCTGAGCAATGCTGAAAATTCTTTTTTCAGCATTATCTAATAAAATATCAACGTCTTCTGACTCATTATAGCCCATAGTCCCGATTTCTTGGCTGGCTTCAATTAAATCTCGGAGGATTCTTTTTCTCTGAACAATCTTGGCGTAGTTTAGAACATGGCTGGCAGTGGGAACGCAATTTATGAGCTCTGTTAAATAACTTGCCCCGCCAATTTCTTCAAGGAGGTTTTTTTCTTTTAAGCGGGTAGAAACTGATAGGAGGTCAATGGGCTCTCCTTTTTCAAAAAGTTCAATTGTTGCCTGGTAAATTTGCTGATGAATTTTTTTATAAAAATCCCGAGGTTGCAAAAAATCAGCCACTCGAATTATGGCATTTTTGTCAAGAAGTAAGCAGCCAAGAAGCGATTTTTCAGCTTCAATGCTTTGAGGAGGCAGTTTTTCTGGTAATTCACTTTTTGAAAATTCATTACCCATATCCATCAATTACAGTATAGCAAATGGAAAAAAGGTTGGCAACGAGTTGACAATTTTGTTTGAAGTTGCTATAATAAAAGCATAAAAGGGAGAGAGGAAAAACAATGTATGAAACAGATATTGGAACTTTAAAAAAGGAGACAGAGGTTTTTAGATTCGGGGCTTCTACCAAAGGAGGCCAAAGAGCGAATCGAAAACAAACTGGAATTAGACTCTATCATTTTCCTTCTGGGATAAGAATAACTGTTAAGGGAAGGTCTCAGGCAAAGAATCTAGCGATTGCTTTTAAGCGGCTTCAAAAAAAACTAAGAGAGTCAAAAAAGCTAAGGAAAAGAAGAGTTTCAACCGGAGTGCCAGTTTATATAAGGAGGAGACGACTTTTAGGGAAAAAACGGCATTCCGAAAAGAAAAAACTGCGAAGAAGGCCAATTTTAGAGTAATTTAAAGGCGCTTCTCACTTCTCAAGAGGTGCCTTTTTTAATTTATAATTGCTTTTAATTTTGGGCCCTTTTTAGTATCTTTGACCCACCAGCCTTGTTTTTTGATTTTTTTTCTGAGATTATCTGCTTCTTTCCATTTTTTCAACTTGCGATATTTTTCTCTTTCTTTAACCAGCTTTAAAATTTTCTCAGAGATTTTTTCTTTTGGTTTTTTCCAGAAGATAAATCCAAAAACTTTATCAATTTTTTTTAAAAAGTTTAAAATATCTTTAGCATCAGTTGAGGTCAACTTACCTCTATCAAAAAGATAATTTCCCCGACTAATTAAATGAAAAACTGAAGCTAAGGCTTTTGGAGTATTAAAATTATCATCCATCGCTTTCTCAAATTCACTTTCTATTTTAGGTAATAATTTCAACTTTTTATTTGTAGTTTTAGCTTTTAGCTTTTGATTTTTGACTTTATCTATGAATTCATCAATTTTTTCTAATTCTCTTTTAGTTTGTAAAATTGCCCTTTCTTGATAGTCAATAGGGGATTGATAAAGAGTTTTAATTACAAAAAGTCTTAAGACTCGAGCAGAATTTTTCTTTAGAAAATCTCTTATGGTAATAAAATTACCCAAGGACTTTGCCATCTTTTGACTTTTTACAGTTAGAAAGCCTGAATGGAGCCAATATCTAACCATAGGTTTTCTTTTGGATATAGCTTCCATCTGAGCAATTTCAGCTTCGTGGTGAGGAAAAATTAAATCTCTGGCTCCACCATGAATATCATATTGGAAACCGAAATATTTTTCAGTGATAGCTGTATCTTCAATATGCCAACCAGGTCTGCCATGCCCGAAAGGACTTGGCCATTTTGGCTCACCAAGTTTGGAAAATTTCCAGAGACAAAAATCTCCTTTGTTTCTCTTTTCTTTCGTCTCATCAATCCTTGATACTGCATCTTCAGCTTGCAAAACCGTCCTCCTTGACAATTTTCCGTAATCTTTGAATTTTGAAATATCATAATAAATACCGTCTTTTATTTGATAGGCATATCCTTTTTTTAAAAGTCTCTTAACCTGGCTTATAATTTCTTTAATATGGTCTGTGGCTCTGGCATATTTTGTTACGCTGTCAATTTTTAGACTTTTCATATCCTTTAAATATTCCTTCTCAAAATCTCGAGCTAATTTTTGGGGAGAAATCTTTCTCTCTTTTGCTCTTTTTATAATCTTATCATCGATATCAGTAACATTTTGAAGATAAAAAACATCAAATTTTTTTTCTCTTAGATATTTTGTAATCACGTCGAAAACAATATAGGTCCTGGCATGTCCAATATGAGAGAAATCGTAAACCGTCGGCCCGCAGACAAACATATTTATCTTTTTTGCCTTTTTTGATCTAAAGATTTCCTTTTTTCGAGATAGGGTATTGTAGAGTTTTAACATATTAAATTATTTTACCATTATTTTGATTTTTTTGAAAATTTATGATAAGATAAAGAAATGAAAAAAGTAGACGCAATAATCAGTATTATAATCGGTTTCCTAATAGGAGTTTTCTTCTTTATTGGGTTGAAAAATATCGGGAAAAGCTTTCCTTATAGCTGGTTGCTTTTAATTGTTTTTCCTCCTCTCTCTTTACTTGGAATGTTCCTTTCTTCCTATATTGGTAAAAAGCTTTTAATTGTTTACCAGGCAGCAAAGTGGATTTTGGTAGGAGCTCTTAATACTTTTATTGATTTAGGGCTACTAAATGGATTAATTTGGATTTCAGGTATTGCTACCGGTCTCTTCTTTTCGGTTTTTAAAGGCATTTCTTTTTTAGTCGCTACTACTAATAGTTATTTTTGGAATAAACACTGGACTTTTCGCAAAAGAGAGAAAGTTTTTGCTCCCAAGGAATTTTCTAAGTTTTTAGTAGTAACTACCATTGGTCTTTTTATCAATGTGGGGATTGCTTCTTTTGTGGTGAATATTATTGGGACTCAATATGGTATAACAGAGAAAATGTGGGCAAATGTTGGGGCATTTACTGCTGTTCTATTTGCCTGGGTCTGGAATTTTTTAGCATCCAAATTTATTGTATTTAAAAAGTAAGCGAAGCGAAACCGAGCACATAAATAAATTATGTGCTCGGTGCTCGTTATTACTCGCATGACAAATTTGGTCCTTTATCGCAAATACAGACCGCAAACTTTTGCTGAAATTATCGGTCAAGAACATATTGTTCAGACTTTAACCAACGCCATCTCAACAGGGATGATTTCCCATGCTTATTTGTTTTCCGGCGGACGCGGTACAGGAAAAACTACAATTGCCAGGCTTTTAGCAAAAGCAGTTAACTGCGAAAATCGAAAAGATGACCAATATGAGCCCTGTAATAAATGCTCGTCATGCCTTGAAATTATGGAAGGAAGGTCAATGGATTTAATCGAAATTGATGCTGCTTCCCATCGGGGAATTGATGAAATGAGAGAATTAAAAGATGGAATTCGATTCGTACCTACAAAGTCAAAATATAAGGTATTTATAATTGATGAAAGTCATCAGCTTACGAAAGAAGCTGCCAATGCCCTCTTAAAAACTTTAGAAGAACCGCCAGCTCACGCCATTTTTGTTTTAGCCACCACCGAAATTCATAAAATGATTCCAACCATCATTTCTCGTTGCCAGAGATTTGATTTCAGAAAACTAACCTTGCCGGAAATTATTAAAAGATTAGAAATTATTTCCCAGAAAGAAAAAGCTAAAATCGAAAAAGCAGCTTTGGAATTAATTGCCTTGAATTCTGGAGGTTCAATCAGAGACGGAGAAAGTTTATTGGACCAGACTCTAACTTTCGCCGGAACTTCTGGGGAAGGGAAAGAAATAAAAGCGGAAGACATTAAGGATTTACTGGGATTGGTTGAGATAAACTTGGTGAGCAAGTTTTGCGATTTTATTGCCGAAAAAAAAGTTTCAGAAGCTATTACTTTTTTAAACGATACAATTGATAAAGGATTAGACCTTCAAAATTTTACCAAAGCTCTGATTAATTATTTAAGACAGACTTTAATTTTAAAAATGACCGGCGGAGGAGAAGGAAATTCAATAATTACCGGTTTGACCAAAGAGGAATTTCAAAAAATTGAAAAACAATCAGCTTTCTTTAAAGAAGATGAGCTTCGAAATATTTTAGGGCTTTTCCTCGAAGCTGAAAATAAAATGAAATATTCCTCAATACCCCAATTACCCTTGGAATTAGCAATAATTGAAGCAATCGGAGTAGGGGAGTAATTATTCCGGGGTCGTTTAGCTTGTATTATTTGAACCACGGTGATATGATTAAAAAATATTAATTCGTGGTTCATGATATTAAAACTCAAAGAAAAAGAAAGAGCAATAAAGCTTAGAAAAAGAGGATTTTCTTATTCTGAAATTTTAAAAGAGGTTCCGGTAGCTAAATCTACTTTATCTTTGTGGTTAAGAAGTGTTGGATTGGCCAAAAAACAAAAACAAAGGCTTACAGAAAAAAGAGTCGCCGCTGCTCTTAGAGGAGCGATGGCTAAGAGAGATTATAGATTAGCTATTACTAAAGAGATTAAAGATAAAGCAAGAAATGAGATAAAAAGGCTATCTACTCGCGAATTGTGGCTTGTTGGTACTGCTCTTTATTGGGCAGAAGGATCGAAAGAAAGGACTAAGTCAAGTAATGTTCAATTTGGCAATTCAGATCCACAGATGATAAGATTATTTTTAGAATGGACCCAAAAGATATGTAAAGTTCCTAAACGAGATATTTTTTGCGAAATTTACCTTCATGAGACTACTACTGAAAGAAAGAAGGAAGTCCAGAAATATTGGTCAAAAATGACCAATTTTCCTCTAACTCAATTTCAAAGAATTAGATGGAAGAAACACAAAATAAATACAAAAAGAAAAAATATTGGTAAAGATTATTACGGCTTATTAAGAGTTAATATAAGAAGAAGTAGTAATTTTAACAGAAAAATAGCAGGATGGATTGAAGGAATTTGCCAAAAATATTAATAATGCGGGGTGGTGTAATGGTAGCACCTGGGACCTTGGCTCCCAAGATGAACGTTCGAATCGTTCCCCCGCAGCAAAATTATGAAATTAACTAACAAAATTGCCTTAGTAACTGGTGGCTCAAAAGGAATTGGAAGAGCCATTGCTCAAAGGTTTATTAGAGAAGGAGCAAAGGTTATAGTTTTTGATATTGAGAAACCGAATTACGGAGTAGAATTTTATCAAGTTGATATAAGTAAAGAAGAACAAATAGAAAAGGCGTTTGGTCAGATTAAACAATTAGATATCCTTGTAAATAATGCTGGAGTATATTTTCAGGTATCTGTAGAAGAAACCTCAAAGGAGCAGTTGGATAAAATTGTGGATATAAATTTAAAAGGAACATACCTAATGGCCAAACACGCAGTTCCCCTGATAAAGAAAACTAAAGGCAATATTATCAATATCTCGTCAGGAATAGGAGTTGCCCCTGAGCCAGAATCTCCTGCTTATTGCTCGACAAAAGCAGCAATAATAATGCTTACAAAGTGTATGGCTCAAGAATATGCATCAGAGGGAGTAAGAGTAAATGTGATATTGCCAGGACCAATAGATACCTCATTATTAAGAAATGTTTTTTCTTCAGAAAAGGAAATTGAAGAATACAAAAAGTTAAATCCAATGAAAAGAATTGGAAAACCTGAAGATGTTGCAAATATAGCAGTTTTTTTAGCTTCAGATGAAGCAAATTATATCACTGGTGGGCTATATTCAGTTAATGGTGGAGAATCTACCTCCAGTATTTATTCAAAATAAGTCGCCGTAAGGAAAATCGCCAAGATGGCGATTTTTTGGTAGAATAGGAATATGAATAATAATTTTAACTCAGAAAATTTAGGTAAAATTTTCGATTTTTTACATAAAGTAGGAAAGTTAAAATTAACTTTCAGATTTAGTGAGGTAAAAAACATGCCTGAAGATTTAAAAGACTCAAGTGCTGCGCATTCGTGGAGATTGGTCTTAATGGTATTTATAGTAGCTGATGAATTAAATTTGGATATAAATATAGAGCACGCCTTAGAGATTGCTATTATTCACGATATTGTAGAAGCAATTACAGGGGATATAGACCAAGTTTTAATTTTTGATGGTAAGGTATCAAAAGAAGAAAAACAAAGAAATGAAAAAGAAGCGATGGAAAAACTTAAAGAAAGCCTACCTTTAAAACTCGGAAATAAAGTATCTAATTTATGGAATGAATATGAAGGAAGCCCTACAAAAGAAGCGAAATTTGTAAAAGCACTTGATAAAGCGGTTTTTTGGTAGAATAAAGGAATGAAAAATATAGAAATAAAAATTAGAAAATCTGTTCCTAGTGATGTATATGGGATTAGGGAGGTCCAAGAGGTAACTTGGATAAATACTTATCCAAATGATAAAGCGGGGATAACTTTAGAGGATATTAAAAGTAAATTTAAAGATGATGATACTTCAGAGGGAAGAAAAAAGATTGAAGAAAAAAAAGAAAGATACAAAGATAAGAGCAAGCGAACTTGGGTAGCAGAAGAAAAAGGGAAAATAATAGGTTTTTGTTCTGCAGGCAATGAAAAAGGGAAAGACAGAATTTTGGCGATATATGTTTTACCAGAATATCAAGGTAAAGGAATAGGAAATAGACTAATAACAAAGGTATTTAAATGGTTAAGCAATAATATGGCTATATATACAAATGTTGTTGAATACAATTTAAACGCAATAAACTTCTATAAAAGTCACGGATTTTCTGAAACAGAAAGAAAGGGAAAGTTAGATAGCGCAGCTACTTTACCTTCAGGAAAAACATTGCCTGAAATTGAACTTAAAAAATCAGTATAACCAAGTTATTCACTGTTTTGCGGTTTCAGTCAACTCCCTTATTTGTTTTAAAGCTATCTTGGGATATTTGAATACCTCTTCCCATCTCAAGGTTCTAAAATCGTCCGCTAGACCGAGCATTATAGGATGATAAAAATCGCTTTTTCAGCGATTTTTTTTAAAAGGCATTCATTATTAATTTATTGAAAGTTATTCATTAAAGCACAGGATTATTTTTGAACCAGTTAAGGATTTTTAAGGTATCAGTTTGGCGATTTTTGGAATAAAGCAAGATAATGGCAATAGGTTCTTCGTTCAAATTAAATAATGAGGCCAATGTTTGTTTAGCTTCTGGTAAATAACCGGTTTTTCCGCCAATAAATTCAGGAATTTGATAAAAATTATTGACATTTTTAAATTTGAGCAATCTTCCCGCTTGATTAGGGAGCCAAAAGTTATCATACTTGGTAGTGTTTAAAATTTCTGGATGATTTTCATAAATATAAGTTGAAAGTTTAGCGATGTCAGGGGTAGTAGACAGGTTTTTGGGATTTAATCCATGAGAGTCATAAAAAAAAGTATTGACCATATTAAGTTCTTTTGCCTTTTGATTCATTAAAGCCAAAAATTTCCCCTTTTCTAAAAAATAAGTTAAAGATTCAGCAGCATCATTAGTTGATTGAATAAGGCTAGCCCTTAGAAGGTTTTTTGCGCTAACATTTAAACCCAAAAAAAGAGACGGGCTATATCCTAAAGGTTCAAGCATTTTTTCTGTTAAAGTTATTGTTTGGTTAATGTCAATATTTTCAAAAGCAACTACGGCAGTCATTAGTTTAGTAATAGAAGCGATGGGATATAATCGATCAATGTTTTTTTCAAAAACAACTGAATTATCAGAAAGATTTACTGCTAGATACGATTCAGCGGTGATTTCTTTTTCTAATTTAAATTTTGAAATTAGCGCTTTAAGACGTTGAATTTCTTTTTGAAGGATTTGAATTTGCTGGATCAATCTATCTTTTTCTGTTTGGACATCTGTTTGGACAGAAGCTTCAACCGTTTTAACTCCAGAGAATAAAAAAACCAAAAAGAATATATTAAATAAAATAAAAAAGATTTTATGTTTCATTTTAAAATACATTTTAATTATGTCTATTCTACCATAATATTAAAATAAAAAATAAACTTAAAAGAAATGCTATCAGTTCTAATAGACGGTTTTTGACAAGAGCTTGATTTTTTAAAAGAATTAATATAAGATAGAATCAGTTGGGAGCCTGGATCACAAATAGGTATATTCGTTATTCCGGATGGGTAATAAATAATGCTATTTGCAACTCATGCGATTAAGAGTTGCTTTTTATTTTAAAATGACTACAAAAAAACAATTTTTATCAGAACATAACAAATTATCTCCTTTAAATCTGCAAGCTACAATGGCTTTACTTTCTCGTTTTAGGATAGATAAGGCATCACTCTTTAAAAATGATGATTGGTCTATAGATAAACTCCGGAGGCCATTTATTTCATGGCTTACTTCTTTACCACAAGGAGAAAAAGAAAAAATTAAGAAGAAGAAAACATGAAAATAACCCTCCCCCTTGACTTCTTGTCAACAGTAAACTATTGTAATAAAGAGAATAAAAACAGTGGTCGACTTACTTATTAATTAAGCCTTCATTTATGAAGGCGCAGACGAAGAAGAGGATTTTATCCTCTTCGCCTATAAATAGCGTAAGGAACAATTATATTTTTAGGGATATTCTTTTACTACAAAATTATAATTCTAGAGATAATTTTCACTTCGCTCACATTATGGTAAAAAAATTATTTGTCGGTGGATTATCTTACGAGACCACCGAAGCGACTTTGAAAGAGACTTTTTCTCAGGCTGGAACTGTTGAATCGGCAATTGTGATTATCGATAAAATGTCCGGCCGTTCAAAGGGATTTGGTTTTGTTGAAATGTCTTCTGAAGAAGAAGCTCAAAAAGCCATTGAGATGTTCAATGGTAAAGAGATTGACGGAAAAAACGTTACAGTAAACGAAGCTAAGCCTTTAGAGTCTCGTCCTCAAAGAGATCGCTGGTAAGAAAGTTGAAAAAATCCCCTTATGGGGATTTTTTCATTTCTGCTTGAAATTTATCGGAGCCCCGATTTTTAGGGCATTTAGGGATTGACATTTTTAATTTTAAATGCTAAATATAAAATATCCTAAAAATATAACTTTAGGATTCTGTCTATTATAATTCAAAAAAAGGAGGGAAAAGATGAAAGTAGCTCATATAAAGGTAAAGGAACGAGGTAAATATCTGCGCCTGAGTATCAAGTGTCCTGACTGCGAGTATCCAAACCCGGTGAGGATAGAACACCAAGGTCAAAAGAGAGGAACAGGTGCAGAATTAAAGTGTATAGGTTGTGGAGCAACGATAACATACGACTGGGAGGATAGATAGCAGAACAAAGGAATTATATTTTGACAAAAAAAGCGGGCAACCTTCTAGTGCTCGCTTTTTATTTTTACCCCCAAACAGATTCTAACATTGTCCAGTTGGCGGAGCACTACGGGATTTTGGGAGTAAATTTCTTCCAAAAATAAAAACACCTACCTTTTGGCAGGTGTTTTTATTTCACTTTAATTTCCTCTTTTAGCTAAACGGTCTTTGTCAGCTATAGTTCTGACATCTAAACCTGGCATAGCTTCACCTAGATTTTTAGAAACCTCAGCAATAATTTTAGGATCATTATAATGAGTCACTGCTTTAACAATTGCTTTAGCTCTTGTTCTCGGATCGCCGGATTTAAAAATGCCTGAGCCAACAAATACTCCTTCGGCACCCAGATGCATCATTAGAGCTGCGTCAGCTGGAGTGGCTATGCCGCCGGCAGCATAATTTACCAACGGAAGTTTTCCAGTTTTGTGTATTTCTTGAACTAATTCAAAAGGGGCGCCTAAATTCTTAGCTTCAGCCATAAGCTCATCTTTGGGCATATTTTTAATCTTCCGAATTTCATCCATCACCGTTCTCATATGCCTAACTGCTTCCACCACGTTACCAGTGCCTGCTTCGCCTTTGGTGCGAATCATGGCTGCTCCTTCACCAATCCGCCTTAAGGCTTCTCCCAAGTCGCGACAGCCACAAACAAAGGGTACTCTAAAATCGTGCTTCCAGATATGGTGAGTCTCATCAGCTGGTGTTAAAACTTCTGATTCATCTATAAAGTCTACCTCAATGGCTTCAAGCGCCTGAGCTTCAGCAAAGTGGCCTATTCGGCACTTAGCCATCACTGGAATAGTTACTGCTTTTTTAATATCTTCAATAATAGTTGGATCAGCCATACGGGCTACTTCTCCAGCTGCTCGAATGTCAGCTGGCACTTTTTCTAATGCCATTACGGCGCAGGCTCCAGCTTCTTCAGCAATTTTAGCCTGTTCTGCATTAATCACATCCATAATTACTCCGCCCTTTAGCATCTGGGCCAAGCCGGTTTTAACTTTCCAAGTTCTTTTTTCCATTTTTTTACTCCTTTATTAAATTATTAAAGTACTAATTCTAAGTTATTAATATAATGTAATTTAAGTTATGTCAAACTCACTTTAATCCATAGAGATTTTGGGATAGGGTAATACCTTACCCCAATCAAAGGTTCGAAAGTTGTCCTTCCAAGCGAGCCGTTAAAATCGCCAAGAAGGCGGTTTTTTGGTAGAATAAATTAATATGATAAAAGCGGTAATTTTTGATATGGGCGGAGTATTGGTGGGGAGGGAATGGCAGGTAATATATAAGAAGATTGCCAAGGAATTGAAAACTTCCGAAGAAAATGTAAGAGAGATTAGCGAGCCTTTATTAAAGGAGTGGAATATAGGGAAGATTAATGAAGAAGCATTTTGGAAAGAATTTGAGAACAAAATTGGTAAAAGAGTGGACCATAAATTTACAAAAGATTTATGGTTTCGGAGTTATCAGGATTATACTAAAGATATTAATGGGTCCTGGGAGATTTTAACTGAGTTAAAAAATCGAGGAATTCGCTTAGTCCTTATCTCAAATACTATACCGCCCCATGTCCAAGCTCATATAGAAGTAGGGAGAATTGATAGACTTAAAAAAATAGGATTTAAAATTTTCCTTTGGTCCTGTGAAGTAGGCGTTCTTAAACCTAACCTAAGAATTTACGAAATTGTACTTAAGAAATTGAACCTTTTAGCCAAAGCCTGCGTTTTTGTAGATGATAAAGTTGCCAATAGTGAAGCAGCAAAGGAGTTAGGAATCTATGGAATTCATTTTCAGAGCCCGGAACAATTAAGAGAAGAATTAATTAAGTTAGGTGTGTTATAAATAGGTTCTAGCATTGTGTTCCAAGCTGGTGGAGCTAAGATTTGACAGGTATCGATCGCATTTTCTATAATTAAATTGATGAAAAAGAAAAATGTTACAATAGATGATTTAGCGAGAATGATCCAAAAGGGATTTTTAGAAACGGCGAAAAAATCGGAAGTTAATAAAAGATTTGATAATGTGGAGAATCGTTTAGAACGGATAGAGAAACTTCTTATTGCCGAACATCGCCGAAGAATAGAAAAATTGGAAACCGATGTAAAAGAATTAAAAGAGCTATTGGCTGTAAAATAGTTTAAATAAGTTAGTTTTTACTTTTTACAAAAATCGCCTTTCTATTGAGGCGATTTTTTGATAGAATAGAAAAAATGAAAGTAGAAATGCCTTTTTCGCCCGATGTTTAAAAAATCTAAAAATAAAGATTGGTCAGATTACGTAACCAAACATAGTTTTGCCTTGGATTTGGAAGAAGGCGTTTTTACCTGGGACGACCCGCGGAAAATCGCTAGGTCCCTTAAAAAATCAGCCGAGCTGAGCCTGAATAGGAAAGGAATGCCGTTTCAATCGGCAATGTCAATGCTTAATTTTTACATCAATCGCGCAGGGAAAAACCTATCGTTAAGACAGAAAAAAATTCTTGAGCAAGCAAAAGTTGAACTACGAAAAGCATTCAACCGAAAGTAAATTACCAGAAAAGTGCAAAAAGTATGTATACATTATCCCAATACCTGGCTTTTTTATATAAAATAAGTTAATTAATCAAAAAATCGCCCATCCTTTCCGGCGATTTTTAATTTAGATATGGATTTCGATAATATCCTCATCCTGGAGAAGATAGTCTTTGCTAACAAATTGCGGCTTTTTAAAGTTCCTTTTAAACAACTTAGCGTACCTGAAAGAAAAAAAGAAATCCCGATGAATTTGGCTGGCTAGTTCAATCAGTCGGCTATTCTTTTTGAAGATAAAGGGATGCTCAAAATCAGGAGAAGATTTATTAGAAGATTTTGTGTATACTCTAACTATTTCAAGTAAGTCAAAAATTTCTTTTTTTAACTCTTCAATTAACCGAGCGTAGCGAAGGGTGGAGATGAACGAATGTTCATCGACTCCAGTTCCCTTTAAACAAGAGATGGCTTTTATTTTGTATTGAGATTGAATTTTTTTCAGATTTTGCTTGGATTCTTGCAAATCAACTTTGTTACCGAGAAAAAGGATTTTTTTATCAGCAATTCCCTGATCATCTAACAGCTCTTGGAGTTTTTCAATGTCTTCAGTTACATTTCCTGACGATAAATCAAAAATCGCCAAAAGCCCATCAGCTGCTTTCAAGATTCCTTTTAACCAAGGGGGCGAGCTTTTAGTTAAGGGAGGAGTATCCACCAATTGAATTAAGATATTTTCATAAGGCATCATCGCTGGTTGGGGAATTTCGGTGGTAAAAGAATAGGGGGCAACTTTTGCTTTTGCGTTTGTTAAAGTGTTTAATAGGCTGGATTTACCGGCATTAGCCGGACCGATAATGGCTATTTGTCCTGCTCCTTCTTTTTTGATGGAATACAAACCTTCTCTTTTTGCCCTTTTTGGTTTCTGTTTCTTCAATTTAGCAATCTTCGTTTTTATGTCTCTTTGGACTTTTTCGGTTCCTTTGTGCTTTGGCACAATAGCTAATAGTTCCTCCAAGATAGAGATTTTTTCTTCTGGAGTTTTAGCTTCTTTCAGCTTTGCGGAAACAGTATAGAATTGGGGAGGTAAATTCGCCGACATATAAAATTATTATAGCATATAGTAATTTTGGGTCGCCAAGGAGGCGGTTTTTTGGTAAAATGAAAGCATCAAGGTCAAAGGTAGGTAAATAATATTTTAAAAATATGGATAACAAAACTTTAAAGAATTTAAGAGAAGATTTGATAGGAGAACTGGGAGCTATCAATCAATATCAGGAACATATAGATGAAACTGATAACGAAGAGGTTAGAAAGATTTTAGGTCATATTAGAGATGACGAAAAAGAACATTTTGCCGAGCTGACAAGGATTATCAGAAAATTAGATGAAATCCAAGAAGAGAAATTCCAAAAAGAAGAACTTTAAGTAAAGCAAATTCTAATAGTGTTGCATAGGCAGGGCCGAGTTCCCGAGAGTTGTTGTCGGATTTTTGTTTTGCGGAAAATAAGTTATAATTAAGGAATAGTTTTAATTTCGAGGTTCTGATGAAGTCAGATTCTTATAATTAAAGGATAGTTTTAATTATTAAGTCAAAGGTCGAGAATTTCTTAATTAATATTAATCTTTCGATAGACTCAGGATGGTGAGCCTGTCGAATCATTCATTTTAAATTTATGGAAGAAGTTACTCAAAAAGAAGAAAAAAAAGAAAAGAGCGAAAATTTAATAGCAATTCTTAGTTATATTGGAATTCTTTTTTTAATTCCCTTGCTTGTCTCCAAAGATAATGCTTTTGCCCAGTTTCACGCAAAACAGGGCTTAGTTCTGTTTATTGCTGAAATTGCTACTTCTCTTATTGCCTGGATTCCCATTCTCGGATGGTTTATTGGAATGATAGCCTGGATTATATGGTTGGTCTTATCTATTATAGGGATAATAAATGTTGTGGGTGGCAAACAAGTTCCCCTTCCTGTAATTGGGAAATTTGCCAAGAAATTTAAGTTTTAAGAAAAGGTCGAAAACAAGAAAAAATAATAACAAATTAATGCTATGAAAAAAATAGTAATAATTATAGTAGTGATAGCATTGGTTGGAATTGGGGCATGGGTTTTGCTAAGCGTCAAAAAAGGAGTTGAAGAAGGGGTGGTTCCGCCGGGCGAGGAAGCTGTAACCCCGGGAACAGAACTGTCGTTAACTGAGATCTTGGGAAAGGCAAAAGGTATAAGCTCTTTTAAGTACGACATGGTGGCAACCGCTTCTGGTGAGACAGCAGAAACAATAAAAATGTGGCGGAAAGAAACAAAAATGAGAATGGAAGGAACTTTTGAGGGAGAGAGCATGGTTTATTTAGTAGATGCGGATAAACAGCTGGCATATATGTATTTTCCGTCAGAAAACACGGCTATGAAAATAGGTTTAAGCAAGGCCCAGGAAACAGCTGGAGAATCTCCGAGCGAACAGTCCGGGTCCGTTATGAAATATAACCCGGTGACCCTTGGTACCGAAACTTTGGACGGAAAAAGCTGTTTGATTATTAAATACAGCACCGAAACAGAAGAAGTAAAGATGTGGGTATGGACAAAATATGGTCTTCCCATAAGGACGGAAACGACTATGGAAAAAGGCACATCACTGGTAGAGTTAAAGAATATAGACTTTGCCAATATTTCCGACAGTATGTTTGAATTACCAGCCGGTGTTCAAATAATGGAAATGCCATTTGGTTTATAAAGGTCGAATCCCAGTAGTAGAGTAAAGCTCACTACGGGGCAAGAAAAATAATAAAAAAAATAACACTATGAAAACAAAAAACATAGTAATTGTTATAGTAGTGATTTTGATATTGGTGGTTGGAATTTGGATTTGGCTGGCTGGCAAGAAAGAAGTTGAAGAAGGAGTGACCCCCTCACCGACGGTAGGAGAAGAAGAAGAGGAGGAAGAGGAAGAGGGGGAAAATCCATATAATTCTGCAAAAGAAGTTAAACCTGCCTCAGACCTTAATGCTGCATTTCATAATGATTTTAAAGCAGTTCTTGATTTGACATTCGGAGGAGCAAAACTTACAAAGGCCTCTTCAGATAAGTGGGTGGAAGATTTTAGTTACATTGTAAAAAGAAAAATTACTGAAGAAGATGCTCAAAAAGTAAGAGATTTATTTGAAGAGAAAGGGTATGAAACAACTTCTACCAGTGCCAAGGCTGATAAATATAGTTATGACTTTTCTAAGGAAGTTTTAGGAGAAGAGTATGATGATATTAATGTAAGCATATGGTTAGAAGAAGGGGAATGGACTCATCAACAGGAGGTTTGGGCTAGCATATACAAATAAATAATAACAGATAGAATTAAAAATTAATTTAAATATTTGGACATCGGACGTTCAAATGTTAGGGTATTGACCTTAAACCTTTAACAAATTAAACTAAACCAATGGCTCGAAAAAAACCAGTTAAAAAAAGTAAAACTAGGAGGCGATTGAGAAAAAAAAATAAATTAAAGAAACCAGTCAGCTCTCTTCCTGTTTATAGCAAAGGACCTCTCCACAAAACCAAAATAAGGGTTATTGGCATTGGCGGCGGAGGAGGGTTTATTGTTTCAGAAATTGCCTCCAGGATTAAAAAGGCGAGTTTTGTTGTAGCCAACACTGATATCCAGGCCCTCAAAAAAATAGATAAAAGAGTAAAAATTTTTCAATTTGGTCAGAATTTCACTTTTGGATTGGGAACGGGAATGAATAGCGAGTTGGGTAAAATAGCTGCCAAGGAGGAAAAAGAAAAAATAAAAAAACTTTTAGAAAACCAAGACCTTTGCATCCTGGTAGCTTGTTTAGGAGGAGGAACAGGATCTGGGGCGGCTCCGATTTTTGCCAAAACCTCCAGAGATTTGGGTAACATCACCTATGGGATTTTCACTTTACCCTTTAAATTCGAGGGAGAAAAGAAAGAGAAAGCTGCCAGAGAATCCTTAAAGAAAATAAAACCTTACCTTAATGCTCTTTCTGTCATCCCTAATGAAAGAATCTTCCAAATCATTGATAAAGAAACTCCCTTAAGGGCTGCTCTTTCTGTTATAAATAAAAGTTTGGCTGAAAGCTTAGAGGGCTTAATTGAGATGATTTATGGCTCTGGATTAATTAATATTGACTTCGCTGATTTAAAAACAATTTTTGAAGGTCAAGGAAAAATAACTTATTTAAATACAGTTGAAGTTTCTGGCTCTGACAGAAGAGAGGAGGCAATTAAAAAAGTAATTTCAAATCCCTTGTATCCTTATAGCATTCGGGGGGCCAAGGGAGTTTTATTTAACATTGCCGGAGAGAAAAACCTTGCAATGAATGAAATTTCCCAAATATCAAAGACTATTTCTGATTTAGTCAACAAAGAGGCGAAAATTATTTTTGGTATTTCTCAACTTCCCTTTTTATCCATGAAAGGTGGGAAAGATAAAAAAGGAAGAGATAAAATTAAAATAACTTTATTAGCTACTGGATGTGGGACGAAAATTTTTTCTCAAAAACCCAAGAAACCCCGAAGAAAAATTGCCCCCAAAAAGATAGAATCAAAAGAAAAGAAAAAGAAACTAGAATCTTCTCCTACTAAGCTTCCGAAAGAAGCGAAGGTTAAGAAGAGAATAAAGTTCTCTTCGCCTACTAAGCTTCCGAAGACCGAAAAAGTAATAAAAAAATCCCCGCAATTGAAACAGAAAATGAAAACTCCAAAGAAAACAAAGATGAAACCAGAAAAAAGTAAGGATAAATCTTCTCGGCAAACTAAAAAGATTCAGGTTTTGTCGTCCGAACCCCTCAATCAAAAGAAAGAAGTTGATAAAGAAGTAAAAGTAAAGGTTGGTAGATCAGCTCTCCAAATAAAAAAAGAAATTGAAGAAGCTGAACAAGATTTACTGAATCAAGAAAAGAAATGGGAGGCTCCTGCCTTTTTGCGAAAGAAACTGGCAAAAAATGAATAAGGTAATTAAAAAAGCAATAATACCTGTTGGAGGGATTGGAACAAGATTTTTACCACTTTCTAAAGTTTTCCCAAAAGAACTTTGGCCTTTGGTGGATGTTCCGGTTATTCAATATATTCTTGAAGAGGCAAAGCAATCTGGGATAAAAGAGATAATTTTTGTTATCTCGCCTGAAAAAAAAGTTGTTCTAAATTATTTTAAAGATTCGGCAAAAATAGAAAAAATTTTAAAAGATAGAAAGAAAAATCGTTTTTTACAACCGCTTAAAAAAATAGAAGAGCTTGTTTCTGATATTTCTTTTTCTTCTGTTTTGCAAAGAAAACCTTTAGGCGATGGTCATGCTGTCTTACAAGCAGCAAAAATTGCGGGATCTGAGCCTTGTGGGGTTTTGTTTGGAGATGATATTGTAGATTCAAGAGTTCCTTGTCTTTTGCAACTTTCTAAAATTTTTAAGACCTGTCAAAAACCCATTATTGCTTTAAAAAAAATAGCTAAAGAAAAGCTTCCTTTCTATGGAATAGTTGAGGTGGAAAAGATTGCTAATCGCCTTTACAAAATCAAAAGAATTGTTGAAAAACCCTCTCCTGAGGAGGCTCCTTCTTACCTGTCTATTGTTGGTAAATACATTTTAACGCCTGAAGTTTTTGATTACCTCAAAAGAGCAAAACCTACCCTAAGAAAGGAAATCATATTGGCCGAAACTTTTGATAAAATGATAAGAGATGGTAAAATAATTTATGGATATGAATTCGAAGGTGAATGGCTTGAATGCGGGAATAAGCTCGGTTGGCTCAAATCGCATCTTTATCTTTCTTTAAAACATCCTCAGTTTGGCCCAGAGCTTAAAAAATATCTAAAAGAAATAACATGACTGAAGTAACCAAAACCATATTAAAAAACATTTATAAAGAACGGCCTCGTGATACTAAAAAATACGATTACGGATTATTATTAGTTATCGGTGGCTCGGAATTTTATAGTGGTTCTCCGGCTCTCTCTGCTCTGGCAGCTTTCAAATCGGGTGTTGATATGGTTAGGATCATTGCTCCTAAAAGGGCAGCTGATATTATTGCCTCTTTTACCCCTGATTTTGCTGCCTATCCTTTAGAAGGGGATTGGCTTAAAGAAGAACACTTGGCAACTTTACTTACTTTGACTGAATCAGCCAAAGTTGTTTCTCGGGGAAACACGGCAGTTGTCATTGGCGGGGGAATGGGTCGTTCAGAGGAAACTCAAAGCGTAATTTTGAAGTATTTATCTCAAGTTCAAGTTCCAGTGGTAATTGATGCCGATGCTATTCATGCTTTGGGAAAAAAACCAGAAATTATCAAAGGAAAACCATTTTTAATTACTCCCCATACCTATGAATTTTTTGTTTTAACTAAAAAAGAAATTTACCAACTTCCTGAGGAAGAAAAAATAAAAATGGTTCAAGAAGAGGCAATCAGACTAGAGACAACAATTTTACTTAAAGGCCCAAAAGATATAATTTCTAATGGAAAAAAGTTAGCCTTAAATAAAACTGGCAGTTCTTATCTCACTACCGGAGGTTGTGGGGATACATTAGCTGGTATTTGTGGGGCGTTAATCGCTCGAGGAGTTAATCCATTTATTGCCGGTCAGGCAGGAGCTTATATTAATGGTTTAGCCGGAGAGTTTGCAGGAAAAAAATTAGGTGAATCATTGATGGCTACTGATTTGATAGAGGCAATCCCGGAAATAATTCATTTTAAAAAATAAAATATGTTTAGTTTAAAAAACAAAGTTGCCTTAGTTACCGGCGCCAGAAGGGGAATTGGCAAAGGGATTGCTTTATCCCTGGCTAAAGCTGGAGCGAAAGTAATAGTAACTGATATTGATGAGAAAGAATGCGAGGCCGTGGTTAAAGAAATTGAAAAATTAGGAAGCCAAGGTTTAGCAAAGAAAGTTGATGTCACAAATAAAAAAGAAATTGAAACAGCTGTAAAGAAAACTATTGATAAGTTCGGGAAATTAGATATTTTAGTTAATAATGCTGGTATTTGCTGGCCGATTAAACCTCTTACAGAATTAACTGAAGAAGAATGGGATAAAATAATGGATATTAATTTAAAAGGATATTTTTTGTGCGCCCAGGCAGCGATAAAAGAAATGGCAAAACAAAAATGGGGGAGAATTATTAATATTGCTTCAATAGCTTCCGGTGGACTGGGGATTGGTTCTCCGAATATAAGTCATTATGTTGCGACGAAGGGGGGA
The DNA here is from genome assembly GCA_964431915.1 of uncultured Candidatus Saccharibacteria bacterium. Taxonomy (GTDB): domain Bacteria; phylum Patescibacteriota; class Minisyncoccia; order Minisyncoccales; family CAZKCU01; genus CAZKCU01. The sequence goes on from CAYSLI010000002.1 coordinate 122,195, forward strand.
GCAATCGGGCTTACTGAATCTTGGGCAGTTGAATTTGCATCAATGGGTATCAATGTTAATGCTATTTGCCCTGGGTTTATTGAGACAAAAATGGTTGATCCATTTTTGGCTGATCCTCAAGCAAAACAAGCGTTTTTAGCAAGAATTCCCAAAAAAAGATTTGGCAAACCAGAAGATATTGCAGCTGCAGTAGTTTATTTGGCTTCAGAAGAAGCAGATTATATTACCGGAGCTATTTTAGTTGTTGATGGCGGCTGGCTTGCTGGTTAATCGCTCGGCAGTAGCTTCCCTTTTTAAGTTTATGTATGACCTTGTAATCATTGGCGGAGGGCCGGCCGGTATTACTGCCGGTATTTATGCTGCTAGAAAAAAAATAGATACTCTTTTAATTACTAAAGACTTTATTGGCCAGACAGGTAAGGCTTTTTTTGTTGAGAATTATCCTGGCTTTGAAAGGATTTTGGGGTTGGAACTGATTAAAAAATTTAAAAACCACTTAAAAAAATTTGAAATTGAAATTAAAGAAGTTGGAGTAAAGAAAATTAGGAAAGTTAAAAATAAATTTATTGTCCAAACCGAAAAAAGAGAAAATTTTATTTCAAAAGCGGTAATTTTAGCTTCTGGCCGTGACCCCAGACCTCTGGAAGTTTTAGGAGAAAAAGAGTTAATCGGCCGCGGAATAAGTTATTGTCCGACTTGCGATTTACCTTTCTTTAAAAATAAAGAAATTGCCGTAATTGGCGGGGGTAACGCAGGATTTAATGCATCAATTGAAGCTATAAGATATGGGAATAAAGTTTATATTTTAGAGTTCTCTCCAAAGGTCATAGCTGATGAGATTTTGCAGGAAAGAGCAAAAAAGACTGGAAAGATTAAGGTAATTTTAAATGCTGAAGTTAAAAAAATTTTAGGAGAAAAAGAAGTTCGAGGGTTAATTTATCAAGACCGGATTTCCAAAAAAGAAAAAACTTTAGATGTTCAGGGAATCTTTATTATGATTGGAGAAACTCCATCCACAGATTACATCAAAGGATTGGTTGATTTTAATAAAAAAGATGAAATAATTGTTGATCCTAAAAACTTACAAACAAAAACCGAAGGACTTTTCGCCTGTGGCGATGTTACCAATGTTTTATGCGGCCAAATTGTAATTGCTGCAGGTTCAGGAGCCAAAGCAGCTTTGTTAGCCTATGAATATTTACAAAAGTTCTAAAATTAAATCAATTAAAGCTATGGAGATTTTGGATTCTCGGGGAGAGCCGACAGTGGAAGTGGATTTGACTACTGATTTTGGTATTTTCCAGAGCTCGGTTCCTTCGGGAGCTTCCAAAGGAAAATATGAAGCAGTTGAAATAAGAAACGGTCAGAAAAGATGTTATGGTAAGGGAGTTAGAATTGCAGTAAAAAACGTAAATGAAATTATCGGCCCCAAGCTCAAAGGGAAAGACCCAGCTAAACAAAAGGAAATAGACAATTTAATGATTAAATTAGACGGGACTAAAAATAAATCAAAACTGGGAGGAAATAGCATTTTAGGTGTTTCAACGGCAGTCTGCCGGGCCGGAGCTAAAGCTAAAAATGTTCCCTTATATCAACATATTGCCGAAATTTACAGAGAACGGTTCTCTGGAGATTCTCAGATAAAATTACCGATGCCTGCTTTTAACGTTATTAATGGCGGGCTTCATGCCGGAAATGAGTTAGATTTTCAAGAATTTATGGTTGTGCCTCAGGTAAAACCATTTTCAAAAGCTTTGGAAATGGCTTCAGAAATTTATCAGGAATTAAAAAACATTATCAAAGAAAAGTATATAAATTTAGCCATAAATGTTGGGGATGAAGGAGGGTTTGCTCCGCCAGTTGGAGTTCCCGAAGAAGCAATAGAACTTATTTTGAGGGCAGCTAAAAATCTTGGTTATCAAAAAAAGCTAGCGATTATTTTAGATATAGCCGCCTCTCAATTTTACGCAAAAGGAACTTATAAAATGAAGATAGGGGCCTTTACTAAGCAAGGCCTGCTTAATTATTATTCTACTTTAATTAAAAAATATCCAATTTTGGGGTTGGAAGATCCATTTTCAGAGGAGGATTGGGAAGGATGGAAGGCATTAAGTTTGAAATTCAAAGCTCAAAGCTCAAATTTGTTGATTATCGGCGATGATTTATTGGTAACTAATCCAAAAAGGATAAAAGAGGCGAAAGAGAAAGATGCTTGTAATGGGATGATTATTAAACCAAATCAAATTGGAACTGTTATTGAGGCAATCGAAGCGGCAAAATTAGCAAAATCCTTTAACTGGAAAGTAATGGTTTCTCATAGATCTGGTGAAACAAATGATGATTTTATTGCTGATTTTGCAGTTGGCATTGGAGCTGATTTCATAAAAGCTGGAGCACCAGCCAGGGGAGAAAGAGTGGCAAAGTATAATAGATTATTAAGGGTTGGAGAAGAGATACGCTCGGTAATATAATTTTGGGTACACGCGAGTTTTTCCAGCGAAAACTCGCTGCTACTCGCGAATTGCTCGCCGCTTCGCGGCGAGACTAAGTCAATTCGCTGCGGATTGTCTCCTAAATTAATTCCCTCGCTTACCCGAGCGAGGCGAAGCCGAGCGAAAGGTGAAGATGAACTTTAGTTCATCGACTACCCGAGCAAGGCGAAGAAAACAGAGTTTTCTTCTTTACCTTCGCTTTCATAAATGAAAGCTTGGTGGTTAAAGAAAAATTAACTAAGCAAGAATATGATGTATAAATTAGTTCTTTTGCGGCACGGAGAAAGTATCTGGAATAAAGAAAACCGTTTTACTGGCTGGACTGATGTTGATTTAACTGAAAAAGGGGTCAAAGAAGCGATTGAGACCGCAAAACTTCTTAAAAAAGAAGGATTGACTTTTGATATTGCTTTTACCTCTGTCTTAAAAAAAGCAACAAAAACCTTGAATTTTGTTTTAAAAGAAATGGGGTTGACAAATATCCCAGTGAAAAAAACCTGGAGACTGAATGAAAGACATTACGGAGCTTTACAAGGATTAAACAAAGCAGAGATAGCAAAAAGATACGGTGAAGAACAGGTTTTTTTGTGGAGAAGAAGTTATGAGGTTAGACCCCCAGCCCTTGAAGAAACCGATGCTCGTTATCCGGGTAAGGACCTCTTGTATAAGAATCTGAAAAAAGAAGAAATCCCCATTACCGAATCTCTCAAAGATACAGAAATGAGATTGCTGCCTTATTGGAAAAGAGAGATAGCTCCTACCATAAAATCAGGCAAGAAAGTTTTAATTGTTGCTCACGGAAACAGCTTAAGAGCTTTGGTTAGATATCTTGATAACATTTCTCCTCAAAAAATACCGGAATTAAACATCCCCACTGGAATTCCTCTTTTGTATGAGTTAGATAAAAATCTAAAACCTATAAAACATTATTATTTAGGGAAACCAGAGAGAGTCAAAGGAGCCGTTGAGAAGGTTATAGAAGAGGGTAAAAAACTTCACAAAAAATAGAATCTATGTTATATATAATATATTATGGTCGAAAACTTAAAGCCTGTTAGAAATCAAAGATTTCTTTTTTGGGCAAGTAAAAATTTAATATCCATAGCTATTATTATTGCCGGACTGCTAATTGCCGGAGCTTTGGTTTATATAAATCAAGGGAAAGTTACAGAGAAGGTTTCAGAAAATTTATCTCCTCAGGAAGCAGCAGAGAAAGCAATAGATTATATAAATCAGAACCTATTAGAGGAAGGGACAACTGCCTCTTTGGTAAATGTGGTAGAGGAAAACGGAGTTTATAAATTCCGTCTCAAAATAGGGGAGAACGAATACGACTCCTATATAACTAAAAATGGAAAACTTCTATTTACCGAGGGTTTTAATTTGGAGGAAATATCAGAAACTCAGCCAGAAACTCAAGAAGAATATACTATTGCTAACTTCTCAGTAACTGAAGATGAAATCTGTAAAGAAAAGGGAAAACCAATTATATATTTTTTTGGTTCTGAGAGCTGTTCGCATTGTAAATGGGAACACCCAATAGTAGAAGAAGTGGCAAAAAATTTTGAAAAATATATATTATTCCATAATAATATGGACTCAAATGCTGACCAGGACGTATTCTCTAAATATAGCACCGGGGGGGTACCAACTTTGGTATTAGGTTGCAAGTATTATCGAGTTGGATCAGGCGAAGGAGCGGGCAAAGAACAAGAAACTAAAAATTTAACTGCCTTAATTTGTAAATTAACTGATAATAAACCCTCTGATATTTGTAATCCAGTCCAGGATTTGATTAGCCAAATTCGTGAATAAAGCTAAAACACTTCAACCCATCGTCCGCGTATTTACTTCGGTTAGTTGCCCTTTTTGCTTTACCTTAAAGGAGTTCTTAAAAGAAAAAGGCATTAAATTTGAGGAGATTGATGTTTCTAAAGATGAAAAAGCCAGGGAAGAGTTAATTAAAAAATCAGGGAAAATGGAGGTGCCGGTTGTAGAAATTGATGGCCAAATTGTGGTAGGATTTGATAGAGAAAAAATTTGCAAATTATTAAATATTAAAGAATAATTTATGGTTAAAATTGCCATAAATGGTTTCGGCCGCATAGGTCGACCAACATTTAGAAGAATTTTAAATAATCACCCCAATTTGGAAGTGGTGGCCATTAATGATTTAACTGATCCTAAAACTTTAGCTCATCTTTTAAAATATGATTCTGTATATGGGGTTTACAAAAAGACAGTAAAAGCCGCTGAAAATTCTCTTTTAATTGATGATAAAGAATTTAAAATTTTTGCTGAAAAAGACCCAGCAGATTTACCCTGGGGAAAGCTGGGGATAGATGTAGTTTTAGAATGTACTGGAGTATTTAGAAACTACGATGGGGCAAAAAAACATATTCAAGCCGGAGCAAAAAAAGTGATAGTTTCTGCTCCTTCAAAAAATCCAGAAAAAATCTCTTCTTTTATTTTAGGAGTAAATGAAAGCGAATTTAACCCTAAAAAAGATATAATTTTAGATATGGGTTCTTGCACCACTAATTGTTTGGCTCCTGTAGCCAAAGTTTTGAATGATAACTTTAAGATTTTGCGAGGTTTTATGACCACTATCCATAGCTACACCACTGATCAGCGAATTTTGGATTTACCCCATAAAGATTTAAGAAGGGCAAGGGCTGCTGCTTTAAATATTGTGCCAACTACAACTGGAGCAGCAAAAGCCATTGGTCAGGTCATGCCAGAACTGAAAGGAAAATTAGAGGGAATTGCCCTGAGAGTTCCTACTCCTACTGTTTCCATTGTCGATTTGATATGTCAGACTGAAAAAGCTACTAGTTCAGAAGAAGTAAATTTTGTTTTCAAAAAGGCAAGTCAAGGAGAAAAGATGAAAGGAATTCTAAAAATAGAAGATGCTCCTTTGGTTTCTTCTGATTACAAGGGAAATAGTTATTCTTCCATAGTAGATGCTGAAAACACTAAAGTGATAGGCGGAAATTTTATTAAAGTCCTATCCTGGTATGATAATGAATATGCTTACGCCTGCAGATTGGCTGAATTTGCCGAGTTTATAGGGAAGAAGTTGTAATTCAGAAGTTTTAATCCTAAATTTTTAAAAGACAGAAATTACTTAAGCTGACCCTTGGTCAGTTTTTAATTTTAAGGTATAATAAAACAATGATTAAAAAGAACGGATTTTATTATCCGAGTGGAGAATTTAAGAAAAAGGCCTGGATAAAGGATAAAAAGATTTATCGAGAGGCCAGTGAGGACCCAGCTAACTTTTGGGAAAAATTAGCCAAAGAAATTTTCTGGTTCAAAAAATGGAAGAAAGTTTTTTCTCACAAACCTCCTTACTTTAAATGGTTTACTGGAGGAAAAATAAATATTACTTCTAATATTTTTGAAAATAATGCTTTGGGTTTTGAGAATATTAAAAATAAGACTGCTTTAATTTGGGAGCCGGAGCCGGTTACTGAACAGTCAAGAACTTTAACTTATGAAGAACTTTTCAAAGAAGTTAATAAATTTGCTAATGCTTTGAAAAAACTTGGAGTAAAAAAAGGAGATAGAGTAGGAATTTATCTACCAATGATTCCTGAAGTTGTAATTTCTATGTTAGCTTGTGCCAGAATTGGAGCTGTCCATACAGTTGTTTTTTCCGCTTTCTCTCCAGCTGCTTTGAAAATAAGATTACAGGATACCGAGGCTAAAATTTTGATTACTGCCGATGGGTATTATAGACGGGGGAAAATTGTTAATCTAAAACAATCAGCTGACGGAGGAATAAAAGAAACAAAAGTTGAAAAAGTGATAGTTGTGAAAAGGGCGAAAAATGAAATTTCTTGGACTAAAGATGGAAATATTTGGTATGAGGATTTAATAAAAAATGAAAAAGATTTTTGCGAGCCAGAAGCAATGGACTCAGAGGATTTATTATTTTTGATAGCAACGAGTGGCTCAACTGGCCGACCGAAACAAATAATGCATACCTGCGGGGGTTATACTGTCCAATCCTATTGGACTGGCAAATGGATTTTTGATTTACACGATGATTCAATTTTATGGTGCACTTCCGATCCGGGATGGATCACCGGACATTCGTACACAGTTTACTCCCCATTACTCAATGGTGTGAGTACTTTAATGTTTGAAGGCGCTCCTGATTGGCCAGCTCCTGACAGGTGGGCTCAAATTATTGAAAAACATAAGGTAACAATTTTTTATACCGCCCCTACTGCCATTAGAATGTTTGAAAGATATGGTAGAGATATTTTAAAAAAATATAAATTTAAAACTCTCAGACTTTTAGGTTCGGTCGGCGAGCCAATTGATGAAACTTGCTGGCAATGGTATTTCAAAGAGGTTGGAAAAGAAAAGTGCCCAGTTGTTGATACCTGGTGGCAGACAGAATCAGGAGGAATTTTAATAACCTCCTTACCAGGAATTGGTCCTTTCAAACCTGCCTTTACTGGGCTTCCTTTCCCAGGAACAAAATTTGATATCTTAGATGATAAGGGAAAGTCTCTGCCTGCAAATAAAGAAGGGAATTTAGTGATGCTACCTCCTTTTGCTCCCGGATTATTAAGAGGAATTTACAAAAACCCTAATAAATATTTAAAAACTTACTGGAGTCAATACGGAAAAGAAACTTATTTCACTTCTGACGGAGCTTTTAAAGACGAGAATGGTTTAATTAGAATTGTTGGTCGAGTTGATGATGTAATTAAAGTAGCTGGCCACAGAGTAACTACCGGCGAATTGGAGGCAGCAATCAACCTTCATCCAGAGATTACCGAATGTGCGGTGGTGGGAATTCCAGATGAAATAAAAGGAGAGATGCCGGTAGCTTTCATAGTTCATAAAGAGAAAAAAGGTTTAGAAGAAATTAAAAAAGAAGTGATAGGGCAGATTAGAAAAGAAATTGGGCCAATTGCTCTGCCAAAAGAAGTTTATTTGGTTGAAGATTTGCCAAAAACACGCAGTGGAAAACTTATGAGACGGATTTTAAGAAAATTATTTACTGGCGAAGAATTAGGCGACCTTTCCACTCTATCTAACCCCAAAAGCGCTGAGAAAATCAAAAAAATAATTAACCAGTAACAAATAATAAGTAATACCTAACAATAGAGGTTTGCTGGTCTATTTTTTACTTTTATTAAAGTAAATGAAAAACCAAAAAAGTTTTACTTTGATTGAAGTTGCCGTAGTTATAGCTATCATCGGTCTTATATTCAGTATTATTTTATCAGTAGCTGTAAGAAGAGAAACGGCAAGAGATACCAGAATTATAACTTCTATGGCTCAGATTCGAACTAAAGCCGAGTTAATTATGGTTATGGAGGACAGTTATGCTTCTTTGGATTGTGATTATGATACCGAGATGAAAAATCTCTGTAATGATATCGATGCCCAAGATAATGATGCTCCCAACAAGGGAGATGTGCCTTATCCTATATTTAACACATCCTCAACCGAGTACTGTGTTACAAGTGAATTGCTTGCAGATTACGAAGAGCAGGAGGACCGTTACTGTATAGATAATGACGGAAGAACCGGTCGTACTACCTCTGGCTGTAGTGATTTTGATTGCATCAATATCAGATAGTAATTTGTTTCGCAAATTAATATGAAAAAATCTCAAAAAAACATTTTATGGTTTGATGAAATTTTCTCAAAAGATGTTCCTTTGGTCGGAGGGAAAAATGCCTCTTTGGGAGAGATGTATTCAAATCTTGTCAAAAAAGGAGTTAATGTTCCTAATGGTTTTGCCTTAACTTCAAAAGCATACTGGTATTATTTGAAAGAAAATGAAATTGATAAAAAAATAAAGCAAATTTTCAAAGAATTTAATCCTAAAAACATTAAAAGTTTACAGGAAACAGGACAACAAGTCCGCAAATTAATTTTGAAAGCAGAATTTCCCGAAGATTTAAAAAAAGAAATTTTAGAGAATTATAAAAAGTTATCTAAAAAATATGGCGAAGATTTTACAGATGTTGCTGTTCGTTCTTCAGCAACGGCAGAGGATTTGCCCTCGGCTAGTTTTGCCGGTTGTCATGAAACCTATTTGAACGTTAACGGTAAAGAGAATTTATTAGCGGCAGTTAAAAAATGCATATCTTCTTTGTTTACTGAACGAGCCATTGCTTATCGTGAAGAAAAAGGATTCAATCATTTAGAAATTGCTTTATCGGTCGGGATTCAAAAAATGGTCAGGTCAGATTTAGCCTCTTCCGGGGTGATATTCACTCTTGATACAGAAACCGGTTTCAGTAATGTAGTTTTAATAAACTCAATCTATGGAATAGGGGAGATGATAGTTAAAGGAAGAATTACGCCCGATGAGTTTTTTATTTTTAAACCAACTTTAAAAAAAGGTTTTAAATCAATTATACTTAAGAATCTGGGAAGAAAAACAAAAAAGTATATTTATAAGAAAGAGGGAGGATTAAAAGAGGTAATTATTTCTAAAAATCGGCAATTAAAATTTTCTTTGAGCGATGAAGAAATTTTAATCTTGGCTAAATGGGCTTGCTTAATTGAAAATCATTATAAATATCCCCAGGATATTGAATGGGCAAAAGATGGAAGAACTGGCCAGCTATTTATTGTTCAATCACGACCAGAAACAGTTCACGCACCAAAGGAAGTCCGGCAGGCGAAGAGGACTGCGTCCTCTTCTTCACCTTCGCTTCCGCTACGCGGAAGCTTGGTTTATGAAGAATATGAATTAAAAACAAAAAAAAGACCGATTTTAACTGGCATTGCTATTGGAGACAAAATTAGCCAAGGTAAAGTAAAAATAATCCCCAATGTTTCAAAAATTTCTCAATTTCAAAAAGGAGAAGTTTTGATAACTAAAATAACCGATCCTGATTGGGTAGCTATTATGAGACTGGCTTCAGCTATTGTCACTGATAGAGGGGGAGCTACTTGCCATGCGGCAATAGTGGCTCGGGAGTTGGGGATTCCTACCATTGTCGGAACAAAGAATGCAACGAAAATTTTGAAAAATAGTGAAACTATCACCGTCGATTGTACTCAAGGAAGAGAAGGAAGAATATTTTCGGGAGAAGTTCCTTATCAAATCAAAAGATACAACTTGAAAAAAATTCCAAGATTGAAAACTAAAATAATGGTCAATATTGGAGCACCAGAGATTGCTTTTAAAACCTCGTTTTTGCCAACAGACGGGGTAGGATTAGCCAGAATTGAATTTATTTTAGCTGAGAAAATCAGAATTCATCCATTGGCTTTGTATCATTATAAAAAAATCAAAGACAAAAAATTGAAAGCAAAAATTGCTGAAATTACCATTGAGCACAAAGATAAAAAAGAGTATTTTGTTAAAGAACTGGCCGAAGGTATTGCTCAAATCTCGGCAGCTTTTTATCCTAAGGAGGTAATTGTTAGATTTTCTGATTTTAAAACAAATGAATACAAGAATTTAATTGGAGGTAAACTTTTTGAAAAAGAAGAGACAAATCCAATGTTAGGCTTTAGAGGAGCCAGCCGTTATCTAAATAAAGATTTTCAACCAGCTTTTGAGATGGAATGCCAATCGATTAAAAGAGTTCGAGAGAAATTTGGCTTAAAAAATGTTTCGCTGATGATTCCTTTTTGCCGAACTTTAAAAGAGGGCAAAGAAGTGTTAGAATTAATGAAGAAATTTGGATTAGAAAGAGGGAAGGATGGTCTTAAGGTTTATGTAATGTGCGAAATTCCTTCAAATATTATTTTAGCAGATGAATTTTTGGAAATTTGCGATGGTTATTCAATTGGCTCCAACGATTTAACTCAGTTATCTTTGGGAATAGATAGAGATTCAGCTCTAGTAGCCAAAATTGCTGATGAAAGAGACCCGACAATTAAAAAAATGGTCAAAAAGGTAATAACCATTTGCAATTTAAAAGGAAAGTATTGCGGAATCTGCGGTGATGCACCTTCTACATTTCCTAAATTCGCTGAATTTTTAGTTCAACAAAGGATAGAGTCAATATCTTTGAATCCTGATACTGTAATTAAAACAATTTTAAATTTAGCCAAGAAGAAGTAAGAACCTCTCGCTTCGCTAATATCGAGAACTTTCCACGGAGCGGGAGTTCCCGACCGAGGGTTGTAGTTTTAAATTAAATATGTTTGACATTATAACTTTTGGCTCAGCTACTTGGGATATTTTTTTAAGACTGAAAAAGTTTTCTGTCCAAGAAGAACCGGCTTGGGGCTGGCATATAGTAAAAGATAAAAAATTTATTACTAGTAAAGGTATCTGCTTTAATTCAGGTTCAAAAGTTAATGTGGAAGATATCTATTTTTCCTCCGGAGGAGGAGGAACAAATACAGCTGCTACTTTCTCAAAGCAAGGGTTCAAAGTGGCCTATTGTGCGACGGTAGGTGATGATATTTCGGGAAGCGAGATTATTGAGGAGCTGAGGAGGTTAAGAATAGATGCCCGTTTCGTTTTTAAGACAAATTTAAAACCAACTAACCATTCAGTTATTTTAAACAGTGGTTCAAGAACAGACCGAACTATTTTGGTTTACCGGGGAGCTTCAGAACTATTAGGAAAGAAAGATATTCCTTGGGAAAAATTAAAGGCAAAATGGTTTTACTTAGCTCCTCTTTCGGGAAAACTTTGCAAGATTACAGAAGATATCATTAATTTTGCCTATAAGAATGAGATTAAAATTGCTTTTAATCCCGGTAATTCTCAACTTTCTTTACCCTCAAAAACCCTGAAAAGAATTCTAAAAAAGGTTGATATTTTAATTTTAAACCAAGAAGAGGCCTCTTTATTGACTAAAATTCCTTTTTTTTATGAAAAGGAGATTTTTAAGAAGATTAATAAATTATGTTCAGGAATTGCCATAATGACAAAAGGGTCCAAAGGCGTGGTAGTTTCAGATGGAAAGTATCTTTACCGAGCCGATATTCTAAAAATAAAAGTAATTGATGGAACGGGAGCTGGAGATTCTTTTGGTGCGGGATTTGTTTCAGGTTTTATCCGGACTAAAAAGAACATCGAAAAGGCTATCCAATTAGCTACGGCTAACGCTAATTCCTGTCTCACGGAATGGGGAGCTAAAAAAGGATTACTGAAAAAGAATAAAAAATTTAAAAGAATAAAAGTCCAAAGAAAATGAACTTAAAGTCTTATCTTAAGAGAGCCCAAAAAGAAAAATGGGCGGTTGGACAATTTAATTTTTCAACTGTTGAACAATTAAGGGGAATTTTAGAGGCAGCCAAAAACACTAGAAGCCCTGTAATTTTAGGAACTTCAGAAGGAGAAAGTAAATACTTGGGATTAAAAGAAATTTTAGCTTTAGTTGAAATTTCCAAAACAAAATATAATATCCCTGTTTTTTTGAATCTTGACCACGGAAAAGATTTAGAATGGATAAAACAGGCCATTGACTATGGATATTCAGCGGTCCATTTTGATGGCTCAGAATTTCCTTTTGAAAAAAATATAAAATATGCTAAAAAAATAGCAGATTATGCTAATAAAAAAGGAGTTTTAGTCGAAGGGGAATTGGGTTATATGAGAGGAGAATCAGGATTTCATAGAAAAAAGATGAAAATAAAAAAAGGAGATTTAACTTCACCAGAGAAAGTAGAGAAATTTGTCAAAGAAACAAGAGTAGACAGTTTGGCCCCAGTTTTTGGAAATATTCATGGGATATATACTGGAATACCAAGGCTTGATTTCCAGAGATTAAAAGAAATTAACAAGAAAACAACTGCCTTCTTGGTTTTACACGGAGGATCAGGCATTTTAAAAACAGAGATTAAAAAGGCTATAAAACTTGGCATTGTAAAAATTAATATCAATACTGAGTTAAGATTGGTTTGGAAAGAAACCTTAGAGAAATCTTTAAAAACCAAAGAAGTTAAACCTTATAAAATTTTAGCTCAAGTTCAAAGAGCTGTTCAAAGAAAGGTCGAAGAAAAAATAAATTTATTTGGCAGTAAAAACAAGGTATTAAAAATATAAAAGAATAAGCTTCTAGATGAAAAAACTTCTCACCTCAATTATCTTAATAATCTTTCTAATTTTTTTGGGGATTGGTTGGTTGGGTTGGAGCAGATATCAGACAGCGGTAAGGGGAATTTTGATTTTCACTAACCAAAAAGAATATGCCAGAGGAGATAATCCGAAAATAAAGATTAAAAATAATTTAAGAAAACCTGTCTGTCTTTCTTCTTGTTATCCTTATTATTTAGAAAAAAATAACGGGTCTTTGGAGTCTTATCTGTATGGCAATTGTCTTTTTCCCGATCTGGCTGAAATCTGTATTGAGCCCGGAGAAGTTAAAGCTTTCGAGCTTCTTTTAGATAAAATGGAAATTGCACAAACTACTCACCGAGTCGCAGTGCCTGCCTGCATTGGTTGCGTCTTAAAAGAAAATTTCAGAAAAGATAAAATTTTTTATTCCAATAAATTCACCATTAGGTAAAAAGAGAAATGTTAAGTTTATCAGCAAATATTCGAAAAACTCTTGGTAAGAAAACTAAATCCTTAAGAAAAAAGGATATTTTGCCTGGGATTTTATATGGACCGAAAATTAAACCTCTGGTCTTAGAAATTGATTTAAAAGAATTTGAAAAAATTTATAAAGAGGCTGGAGAAAGTTCTTTAATTTCTCTCCAAGTGGATAATCGCAAGGTATCAGTTTTAATCCATGAAATTCAACGGGACCCTTTATCTTTAAAGCCAATTCATATCGATTTCTACAAACCATCTTTAGAAAAAGAAATTACAGCTGCAGTAGCAATAATTTTTGAAGGGGAGTCTCGGGCAGTAGAAGAATTAGGCGGAACTTTGGTCCGAGAGATTTCAGAATTAGAGGTAAAAGCTCTTCCTCAAAATCTTCCTCACGAGATTAAAGTGAATATAGAAAACTTAAAAACCTTTGAAGATGAGATTTTAATAAAAGACCTGAAAATGCCATCCGGAGTAAAAGTTCAAAAGGGGCCAGATGAGATTGTGGCTGTTATTACTCCACCAGAGAAAGTAGAAGAGGAATTAGCCAAACCAGTTGAAGAAAAAGTAGAAGAGGTGGAAAAGGTAGAAGAAGAGGAAGCAAAAGAAGAGAAAGAGAAGAAAGGAGAAAAAGAAAAGCCAGAAGAATCTAAATAATACTATGAAACTGCGTATTTCAAAATTAATTTTATTATCAATTTTAATTTTGGCTTTTGTCTTGCCGAATTTTCGGAGTTTGGCTCAGACTCCTACTGAAGAAAGAGAGGCCCTTGAGCAGGAACTTAAAGAGTTAGAAGAGAAGATCGCTCAATACGAAAAAGATATTACAAAGACCGAACAAGAAAAGAAAACTCTTCAAAATCAAATTTATTCTTTAAGAAAAAGAATTGAGCAATTAGACTTTCAAATTCGCCAGAGCAATTTAACGATTAGAGACCTTGGTTTTCAAATCAAAGATACCGAGAGCTCAATTGAAGAAACCTCTTTAGAAATTGAAGACTTAAAGCAAAAACTTGCCAATATTTTAAGAGTTATTTACGAAGAGAACCAGAAATCTCTTATCGAAATTTTAGTTTCCGAACCCAAACTCTCCAATTTTTTTGATAATTTAATAGCTTTGGAGGCTTTAAGTTCTAAAAACCAGGAGCTTCTTGAAAATATCAAAACTTTAAAATCTGACCTCGGGGAGCAAAAGCAATCCTTGGGAGAAGAAAAAGAAGACACGGAAAGAGTGTCTAAAATTCAAGCCCTTCAGAAACAAAAAAGCGAAGCGATAAAAAAAGACCAGGAGTATTTTTTAAAATTAACCGAAGAGGAATACCAACGACAATTAAAAGAAAAGCAAGAAATAGAAAAAAAAGCAGCGGAAATTAGAGCCCGAATTTTTGAATTGGTTGGTGTTCCAAAAGCTCCCAATTTTGGAGAGGCTTTGGATGTTGCCAAATATGTAGAAAGGATAACCGGAGTTAGACCAGCTTTCTTGTTAGCTATTTTACAGCAAGAATCAGCCATTGGAAAGAATGTTGGTCAATGTTATTTAACAAATCCGACTACTGGAGAAGGAACAAGAGTAAGTACTGGAAATATAACACCCCGAACAATGAAACCTACTCGTGATGTCCAACCTTTTTTACAAATTACCAAAGAATTAGGTAGAAACCCTTATAAAACTTTAGTTTCCTGTCCGATGAGTTTTGGTTGGGGAGGGGCAATGGGTCCAGCCCAGTTTATTCCTTCTACCTGGATATTATATAAAGATAGATTACGGAGTATTCTCGGAAAACCGGCAGATCCCTGGAATATCAGAGACGCCTTTTTGGCATCAGGCTTGTATTTATCAGATTATGGAGCTAAAACAAAAACCAGAGATGGTGAATGGAAAGCAGCAATGATTTATTTCTCCGGCTCAACAACAAACTCAGCTTTCTATTGGTACGCAAATAATGTTTTGAAAATAGCCGATGGTTTTGAAAGAGATATTGAGACAATTGAAAAGAGCCGATGATTTTTTTATGTTGAACCCGTGTATTTTTATTGAAGGTTTTTCTGTAAAGCTTTAATAGTTGGCTCTAATTTGCCGTTTAAAATTTCCTCAAGGTTATGCCAGCTTTTTTTAATTCGGTGGTCAGTAACTCTGTCTTGGGGAAAATTGTAGGTTCTGATTTTTTCTGCTCTTTTTGCCCAACCAATCTGTGAGCGTCTTTTGTCTCCGAGTTTTTCTGATTCCTCAATCTCTTTTTTCTCCAAGAGCTTGGCTTCTAAAATTGCCATAGCATTTTCTTTATTTTGTAGTTGATTCCTTTCAGTTTGTGAGGTGACGACAAATCCTGTTGGCAAGTGGGTGATTCTTACGGCAGTTTCACGTTTGTTAACATATTGACCGCCAGGGCCCGAAGCTCTATAAAAATCAATTTTGAGTTCATCGGGTCTTATTTTAATTTGGGCAGATTTAGGTTTTGGCAAGACGGCTACTGAAACAGTTGAGGTATGAGTCCTTCCTGATTTTTCTGTTTCGGGAATTCTCTGTACTCGATGGACGCCGCCTTCGTACTTCATTTTAGAAAAGACGTTGCTATTTTTTAATTCAAAAATAATTTCTTTAAAACCTCCAAGTCCAGTAGGATGGGAATCCAAAATTTTTTGTTTTAAGTTTTGTGATTGAGCATATTTTGAATACATTCTAAAAAGGTCGGCGACAAAGAGAGACGCCTCTTTTCCTCCGGTTCCGGCCCTAATTTCCATAATTACCGATTCTAACTGTTTTGGAGCGTTATCATTGGTCATATTATTTCCTTTTTTGTTTTTTTGCTTTCGTTTTTTCTTTCTTTGCCAATCTCTTTCTGAATTTTTCCACTCTTCCTAGAGTATCAACAATTTTTTCTTTTCCACTATAAAATGGATGACATTTAGAACAAATCTCAACTTCTATAAATTCCTTGGTTGCGCCAACAGTAAAAGTATTGCCGCAAGCGCATTGTACACGGGCGTTAGGATAATATTTAGGATGTATGTCTTTTTTCATCGAGTTTTTACTTATGGGTCAAAGAACATTCTGTTCTTTTCCATCTTCGCTTTTGCTTCGCAAAAGCTCGCTAAACGAAGATAAAGATGAAATCAAAATTTCATCGACCATAATATATTTATATTAACAAGGATCTTATCTTAAATCAAGCCCCGTAGTAGGAATTTGATTTCTATTCTTAAATATGATATATCTAAAAATATGATAAAAACAAAAAAGAAAACAAAAAAGGGGGCGGATTTTAATCTCGACCCTGAGGAAATGGCAGCAGCTGGCCTTCATTTTGGACACCGGAGTTCTAAAGTTCATCCGAAAATGGAGCCCTATCTTTATGGGGTAAGAAATAATGTCCATATTATTGACCTTGAAAAAACAGCTGAAAAACTTAAAGAAGCTCTAAAATTTATTCAAGAACTAATTTCTGAAAATAAAATTTTACTTTTGGTAGGGACAAAAATTCAGGTTAAAGATTTAATCGAGAACCTTGCCAAGGATTGTAGTCTTCCTTATGTTGTAAATAGATGGCTGGGAGGAACTTTTACTAATTTCAAAACTATTTTAAAAAGAATTGAGTATTTCAAAGATTTAGAAAAGAAAAAAGCTGAAGGGGAATTGGAAAAATACACAAAAAAAGAAAGAGCCAAAATTGACCAGGAATTAATAAATTCGGAAATTAAATTTGGTGGAATAAAAAATTTAGAAAAATTACCAGATGCTATTTTCGTTTTGGATATGAAAAAGGACGGCTTAGCAGTGAAAGAGGCAAAAATGAGGGGAATAAAGATTATTGGAATTTCAGACACCAATACCGATCCCACTTTAGCTGATTACCCTATTCCGGCGAATGATGATGCAATTTCATCTGTTAAATATATTTTGGAGAAAGTATCCGAAGTTATTAAAAGTACAAAATCAAAAGTAAAATAAACAATCGCTCGGTAAACTAATATGGTTTCCATCAGCCAAATTAAAAAATTAAGAGGGGAGACTGGAGTGTCAATCACCGAATGTAAAAAAGCCTTAGCTGAAGCTAAGGGTGATTCAGTAATGGCAAAAGAAATTTTAAAAAAATGGGGTCAAGATTTTGCAACCAAAAGAGCTCAAAAAAAGGTAAAAGAGGGAATAATTGAAAGTTATATTCATCAAGGAAAGAGAATTGGGGTAATGGTTGAACTTCATTGCGAGACTGATTTTGTGGCTTCTTGTAATGAATTTAAAAAATTGGCCCACGAACTATGTTTGCAAATCGCTGCGATTTCACCTGAAGAAACTTCTCTTTTTTCCCAGCCCTGGATTAAAGATGAGACAAAAACTATAAAAGACTTGATTGATGAACATATTTCCAAGCTCGGCGAAAATATCATTATTAAAAGATTTGTCCGATATGAGTTATGAAATAGCAGCTATAATAATTTTATTTAGCAGTCTGATTGGAATAGGGGTGATTTTATTTCGGAAAATTCCGGTTCTTGCTGAGTTGCCAGACTATAAACCTTCAAATGTTGTTATGTCTTCTCCGGTTAAATGGTATAAAAACCTGAAAGAAAAAGTTAAAAATATTTCTTTTTTTAAATCATTTTCTTCCGGGGTTTTTCTCCAAAAAATACTCTCAAAAATAAGAATTTTGAGCCTGAAAGTGGAAAATAAAATAGCTTTCTGGCTCCAAAAATTAAGAGAAAGGTCTCTTAAGAAGAAAAATTTAGAGAATGACAATTATTGGGAGGAACTTAAAAAACCAACAAATAAGGAAGATAAAAACTGGCCAGCGTAGCTCAGAGGTAGAGCAACGGTTTTGTAAACCGTGGGTCGATGGGTTCGAATCCCTCCGCTGGCTCTTGACAAAGACTTTTAAAAAAGTAAAATAAAATTAGAAGAGACAAATTTATGGCTAAAAAGAAAGGAAACTAAAAAGAAGAAAAAGTGCGGTTGTGAATGAGGAGATTGAAAAATTAGGAAGTCTCTTCCTGATTTTTTACTTAAAGGGAAAGAACCTTGAAAATTAAACCGAGCATATAATCTTGTTATGTGCTTGGGTAAATATTAATTAGTTTCTTAGAGTTGTCCCGAAAAAATTTTATTTTGAGAGTTTGATCCTGGCTCAGGATGAACGCTGGCGGCGTGGATAAGGCATGCAAGTCGTACGGTCGTGCACATAACTTGTTATGTGTACGATAGTGGCGAACGGGTTAGTAACACGTAGATACAAACCCTATTCACGAGTATAACTAATCGAAAGATTAGCTAATCCTCGATGGTCCGAGCATATAATTTTATTATGTGCTCGGTAAAGGTTTCTCAAGAAGCCGGAATGGGATTGGTCTGCGGCCTATCAGCTTGTTGGTGGGGTAATAGCCCACCAAGGCAATGACGGGTAGGGGAGATGAGAGTCTGTTCCCCAACAAGGGCACTGCGACACGGGCCCTACTCCTACGGGAGGCAGCAGTCGAGAATATTGGGCAATGGGCGAAAGCCTGACCCTGCGACGCCGCGTGCTCGAAGAAGCCCTTCGGGGTGTAAAGAGCTTTTCTAAGGGAAGAACCTTCGGGTGACGGTACCTTAGGAATAAGGGGGTGCTAACTCTGTGGGTCCAAATACGGACTAGGCGCAGAGCTCTGGTGGCAACATCGGAGGAGAAAATCTCGCTATATGCTGGAAACTCTATTTATGTCCGCTGAATTTCCTGATATTATTAATATAATATTTCAGGACGCGTAAATAGACAATCAGCAGGAAACTTTTATTAATTGAATAAAAGGCTCCTCAGAGACTACACGCGAGACCCCGCCAATATCTACAAGTTGTGGCGGGTGATGATATAGTCCAGTTAAATCGTATGAATGAAGAAACCAAAGCAATCCTTATAGGATTAATCTTAGGTGATGGTTACCTTACTCCATTTATTGGCGCAAGTAGTCGATCTCGAATGGAGATAAAAGGCGACAATAAAAGTCTATCTTACCTCAAATGGTTACATTCACGATTAGAACCAATGGGGGTTTCGGATTTGAAGCCTAAGAAGAATTATCATCAGCATCGTTTCTATACCAAAACTACTGAAGAGATAGGAAAATTAAGAAAGTTATTTTATCCCAGAGGACAAAAAACTGTTCCACGAAATATTAAAAAACTTCTTAAAAACCCACTCAGTCTAGCGGTTTGGTATCAAGACGATGGCACCTTGGATTGCCGTAGTAAATACCATTACAATGCATCATTTGCTACATATTGTTTTTCGTTCAGCGATTGCAAGTTACTTGCAGAAGCATTGAGAGAAAATTTTAATCTTGATGCAAGAGTATGTAAATGTCAGATGCGCGGAAAAATACGCTATCGACTTTACATCACTTCCTCAAGCATGAGTCATTTCATAAGTTTAATTAAGTCTTATGTAAATCCATGCTTTGAGTACAAAATTCGCGAGTTTAACTAGCCAGCAGCAGCGGTAATACAGAGCCCCCAAGCGTTATCCGGATTTATTGGGCGTAAAGAGTCTGTAGGCGCCCCGTCAGGTTTTCTGTTAAATCTCTAGGGCTTAACCTTAGAGCTGCAGAAAAAACCGGTGGGGTAGAGGGCGTTAGAGGCTGATGGAACGGTCGGTGTAGGGGTGAAATCCGTTGATATCGACCGGAACACCGAAAGCGAAGGCATTCAGCTGGGGCGACCCTGACGCTGAGAGACGAAAGCGTAGGTAGCGACAAGGATTAGATACCCTTTTAGTCTACGCTGTAAACGATGGACACTGGCTATCTGAAGTGTCGACCCTTCAGGTGGCGAAGCTAACGCGTTAAGTGTCCCGCCTGGGAAGTACGACGGCAACGTTAAAACTCAAAGGAATAGACGGGGACTCACACAAGCGGTGGACCATGTGGCTCAATTCGACAACAAACGAGGAACCTTACCAGGGCTTGACAAGCTAGTGAAAAGTTGAGGAAACTTGACTCTACCCACAAGGACACTAGCCCAGGTGCTGCATGGTTGTCGTCAGCATGTATCTTGAGACGCTCCCTTAAATGGGGTAACATGCGCAACCCTTGCCCTATGTTTAATTTGTCATAGGGGACTGCCTTGGATAACAAGGAGGAAGGTGAGGATGACGCCAAATCAGCATGGCCCTTTGATGCCCTGGGCTGCACACATGGTACAATGGGGCCGACAATGGGTTGCTAAGCGGTAACGCGGAGCTAATCCCATCAAACGGCCTCTCAGTTCGGATTAAGGTCTGCAACTCGACCTTATGAAGCTGGAATCGCTAGTAATCGCCAATCAGCTATGTGGCGATGAATATGTTTCTGAGTCTTGTACTCGGGCGACCGGCAGCTAATTAAATTAGTTGGTTAGAATCCAACTAGAGAAACCGAAGATTCTCTAAAGCGAAATTACAGGTCAAAACCGCGAGGTTTTGGCTGAAGGGTGAAAGTAGCATTCTTTAGCTTGAATATTCGTTAAGGCATAGTAAGGTGGTAATCCTGCGAGTACATGGAGAAACCAACTTCGGAGAAAACTTTACTGTGTGTAGAACATCGAGATAAAGAAGAAATGTTTAATTAGTGACCCGGTGATATCTTGTAATTGTTCCCGAGGTAAGCTACAATATAATTGAGGTTAGTTTACCTCAGGATAAAAGATAAGAGTAATTTTATTTCTATGCAATTGCAAGAAGTCAGCAGAGCTCATAGTACCCATAAGGGGAAGGAGCGAATTCAATCGATAAAAAAACTCCATCCGCAATATTTAGCAGGATTTATAGACGGTGAAGGAAGTTTTTCGGTAAGCATTTACAAAGATGAGAAAATGAGAAATAAGATTTTTGTCCGCCCGGAGTTTGAAATTGAGTTAAGAGCAGACGATCGCGAAATTCTTCAAAGAATTCAAAAAACCTTAGGATGCGGTAAAATCTATGAATGTAATTATGAGAGATATGGTTGGTATCCCCATGTAAAATACAAGGTGAGCAGATTAGATGAAATTTCTGAAATTTTAATCCCATTTTTCGAAAAATGGCCGCTTCAAGCAAAGAAAGCAAAAGTATTCAAGCACTTTAAACGAATAATTAGAAAGAGAATAAATGGAGAGCATCTTACAGAGAGGGGAGTTGAGGAAATTATTAAATTGCGCGATAAAATTAGAGTTTTAGGTAAAAAACATCGATTGGAAACCGCTAGGATACGGGAAAACCGTTCGTCCAGTGGTGTGGGGCGATGAACTCATCGATCCCAATACCGCCCGTCACATTAAGGGAGCCGGCAGTAGCCGAAGTCCCACGCAAGTGGGCCTAAGCTAAAGTCGGTAACAAGAATGAAGTCGTAACAAGGCATGGGTAGCGGAAGCTGTCCATGGATCACTACATTTTAAATTTTTCTAAATTTAAACTTAGAAAAATTAGTGTTGACTAGAGTTGAAGTCTGGAATTCGGGTTTTAACTCTAAGGTGTTGGTCTTGGTACCTTAAAGCGAGACTTTCGGGACAACTCTAAGAAACTAACGGCAATGCCAAAATCCGCACTTTTAAAGTGCGTTTTTTTGTTGAGTTGATTTTTAATTCAATTTCTGCTATATTATTGCTGTATGGCAATTCCTCAAAAAGTAATTAAATTTCTTGAGAAAGCTAAAGTTAAATATGAACCAGTAAAACACAAGACAGTTTATACTGCCCATGATAAGGCAGCGACTTTAAGGGTTCCGGAAAAAATTGTTGGCAAGACCCTGGTAATGAAGTTTGACCGAAATGTGGGCTTAGTTTTAATTCCGGCAAACAAGAACCTTGATAAGGTAAAATTTAAAAAAATAGCAAAAGCAAAAAAGGTTGATTTTGTAAAAGAGGCCTGGATGAAGAAAAATTTGAAAGGAGTAAAAGTTGGAGCAATTCCATCCTTCGGTAATTTGTTTAAATTACCAACTTTTGTTGAGAAGTCTTTATTAAGAAATCCCAAAATTATTTTAAACTCCGGCGATTATAATTTTTCGATAAAAATTAGCATCATTAATTTCAAGAAATTGATACCCGACCTAATAACTGAGAGTTTTGGAAAAGCTAAAAAATAATTTGGGCAGGTAGTTCAGTGGTTAGAACGCTGCTCTGATAAAGCAGAGGTCGGAGGTTCGATTCCTCCTCTGCCCACCAGATTCTCTGGGCCCTTAGCTCAATGGCAGAGCATCGGTTTTGCATACCGAAGGTTGGGAGTTCAAATCTCCCAGGGTCCACCAAATACGATTTGACGAGTTTTCCGCCTCGCTCGGGCATTCCGCCCTCGCTTCGGCGGGTAAAAAATAAAGTAAATTCCAGGGTTTTTTGAAATCAATTTCCAATCGCCCACGGGCAAGGCGGCGGTTCAAGCCGATTTTTTTAAGAAAATTTTTCATCTCGGAAAAATTTCCTTGCAAAGCGAGATTTTTGGCTTGGTTGGCTTCCAAAATCCAGTTTCGGGTGAGTTCAAGCCAATGATTACCTTTTCGCTCAAAATCACTCAATTTTTCCTCTTTTGTTTTCTTTTCCGCCATTAGGGCGTTTTTTGTTTGCTGATATTCCGCCAGTTCCATTGCTTCCGCAAGGTAAGCGTTGGTCAATCTTTCCATTTTTGTTTTAATGGCGGAAATTTCTTTTCTGAGATTTTGAGCGAAAAGATCTGATGTTTGGCGGTTCTCATTTTCCCATTTTTTCAATTTGCTTAAATATCTATCTCGCCAAACATCAGGCAAAGAAACTTTTTGACAATAATTTTTTATTTGCTTGGCAAAATTTTCCTCCCGCAAAAAGCGTCTTTGAGAGCATTTTTGAATTTTGCTTTTGTATGTACAGTGGTAATAAATAAATTCCAATCCGCTTTTTTTAATTTGCTTTTCCGCTGTAACGGCATAGCCGCATTCTCCGCATTTAGCAAAATTCAAAAACTTAAAATCTTTTTCTTTGCGCTTTTTGCGGGGTTTGCCGTTGTCTTTTAACGCCTGCTGTATTTGGTCAAAAAGTTTCTTTGAAATCATTGGCTTATGGCTCCCTTGGTGAATTTCGCCGCGATAGCGAAAATGTCCATAGTAAAAAGGATTTGTCAAAATATGCTGAATTGTAGAGAGATGAAGCGGTTTTCCCTCTTTGCCAACCAAGCCAAGAGAAAACATTTTGCTTTGAATTTTTGTTAGCGTATATTCGCCAGTGGCAAAAGCCCTTAAAACTTCCTTCACTTTGTTAAAAGTTCTTTTATCAGGTTCAATCGTTCTTAATCTCGGTTCGTTGAAATATCCGAGCGGGGCTTTTGCCGAAAGTTCGCCTCGCCTGATTTTCTGCCGTATTCCTCTTAAAATGTTTTCTCTTAAATTGTCGGTGTAATATTTCGCTTGTCCAAAAGCAACGCTCAACATAAATTTTCCCTGTGGCGTTGGTTCAAACCAAAAAGTAGGGAATTTTAGCGATTTGATTTTCTCGTTATCCACGAGATAAATAATTTTTCCGCCGTCAACGGAATTGCGAGCAAGTCTGTCGGGATTCCACGCTAAAATTCCCTGGGCGTTTCCTTTTTCAATTCTCGCGAGCATTTGATTAAATATTTCTCTACCTGGCTCTTTGGCTGTTTTACTTTCAGTCCATTCGCGAACAATAAAAAGATTGTTTTGCTTGGCAAACTCTCTTAATTCGGCAAGCTGGGCTTCTATGCTCAAAACCTGCCTTTCCTCGTCCTCTGACGATTTTCTGCAATAAATGAAATATTTAATCATAGTTTTTTACTCCTTAATTGTTATTGAAAAAGGAAACGTCACACCGACAATTTAATAAAATCTCGCTTTGCCTTTCGCCGAAGGCGAAAGAAAAAAAATCGGCTCTGTTTGCCCTTTGGGCAAAACAAATTTCATTTGTGAACCGCCGCCTTGCCCGTGGGCGATTGGAAATTGATTTCAAAAAACCCTGGAATTTACTTTATTTTTTACCCGCCGAAGCGAGGGCGGAATGCCCGAGCGAGGCGGAAAACTCGTCAAATCGTATTTGGTGGTGTTTGCTGGACGAAATCCGAACTCATTTTGAGAAAAATCCGCTT
>CAYSLI010000003.1:0-45953 GCA_964431915.1 uncultured Candidatus Saccharibacteria bacterium
GATGAACCATCAGGTTCATCGCCTGCCGAGCCTTTGCGGAGCAAAGGCGAAGGTGAAGATGAACCATCAGGTTCATCGCCTGCCGAGCCTTTGCGGAGCAAAGGCGAAGGTGGAAAAGAGGATTTATCCTCTTTGACAATTCTAAATTCTCTAATGTATCTGTATTCTTTTCCTTTTTCCGTTTTTTTTATCTTTCTTGTTTTTTTGATAAAACCAATCTGAACAGCTGAATATCCATCTTTTTCCTTTGTCTTTATTTGGGTAACATAACAGGGACCCGCTTTAATAATTGTTGCTGGAACAACATTACCTTTCTCATTAAAGATTTGGGACATACCCAATTTTAATCCTAAAATAAACTTTGCCATTTTGGTAATTGAAAACCGGGCATAGCCCGGTTTTCTTCCGTGACTATTTATATAACTTAAATTCTAAAAACTTAATAATTTCAACATTTTAATTATACTACATTTTTATTTCGATATCAACTCCCGCTGGCAGAGTCAGGCTCATTAAAGCATCAATAACTTTGGGGGTAGGATTTAAAATATCAACCAATCTTTTATGAACTCTCATTTCGAATTGTTCTCTCGAATCTTTATGAACAAAAGAGGACCTATTCACTGTATATTTATGAGTTTCGGTTGGAAGGGGAACCGGCCCTAAAATTTCAACCCCATAGCGCAAAGCTATCTCAACAATCTGTCGAGTACTATTATCAATAACTTTGTGGTCATAGGCACGGAGTTTGATCCGAAGCCTGGATTTTACTTCTTCTTCGACTTCTTTTTTCTTCACTTTCGTTTTTGCTGGCATCTTAAAAGAACCTTAATTTGTGTTCATCACTTAACTATCTTGGTTACTACTCCTGCTCCTACTGTCTTTCCTCCCTCTCTGATGGCGAATCTCTGCTTTTCCTCAAGAGCAACTGGGGCAATTAATTTAGCTTTTAAATTAGCCGTGTCACCAGGCATAACCATCTCTGTTCCTTCTACCAAGGTTACATCTCCAGTCACATCGGTAGTTCGTATATAAAACTGAGGTTTATAACCAGAGAAGAAAGGAGTATGCCGACCACCTTCCTCTTTGGTCAAGATATAAACTTCGGCCTCAAATTCAGTATGAGGAGTAATAGTTCCTGGTTTTGCCAGAACCTGACCTCTTTCTACTTCTTCTTTTTTAAGACCTCTAATCAAGACTCCAACATTATCTCCTGCCCTTCCCTCATCAAGCATTTTATTAAACATTTCAATACTCACTGCCACAGTTTTGACAGTAGGCCGGAGACCAATTAACTCAACCTCTTCGTTGGGGCGAATTACTCCTCTCTCAATTCTTCCAGTAGGCACCGTACCACGTCCGGCAATTGAGAAAACATCTTCAATAGACATTAAAAAAGGTTTATCAACCTCTCGGACTGGTTCAGGTATATGTTCATCTATGGCTTTGACTAAATCCAGAATAGGTCGAGCTGCCTCGTCATCTGGAGATTTTGCCTCCAGAGCTTTTAGAGCAGACCCCCGAATTATCGGAATTTTATCTCCTGAATAACCATATTTTTTCAAGAGTTCTCTCACTTCAGACTCAACTAAATCAATAATCTCTGGATCATCCACCATATCAACTTTATTCAAAAAGACAACGATTGAAGGTAATCCTACCTGCCGCGCTAATAAAACGTGCTCTCTGGTCTGGGGCATGGGACCGTCAGGAGCAGAAACCACTAAGATTGCTCCATCCATTTGAGCGGCTCCCGTAATCATGTTTTTAATATAGTCGGCGTGACCAGGGCAATCAATGTGAGCATAGTGTCTTTTTTCTGTTTCGTATTCAAGGTGGGAAACAGAAATGGTCAAGCCCCGGGCCCTTTCTTCGGGAGCTGAATCAATTTCCTCAACCGTTTTTTCTGAGGTCTTAAACCCTTTCAGAGCCAAAATTTTAAGAATGGCTGCAGCTAAGGTAGTTTTACCATGGTCAACATGACCAATGGTTCCAATATTGAGATGAGGTTTTACCCTCTCAAATTTTTCTTTTGCTGCCATAATAATTAGAGAACAACGAACAGTGAACAGGGAACAATATTGTTCATTGTTCACTGCTCATTGCTTATTAATAATTATATTATTATTTTATTAAATTTTTAAAATAAAGTCAATGGTTCTCTAGCTGTGGACAAAAATCACCGACGTTTTCCTTCTATAATCTCTTGTGCTATATTTCCCGGGACTTCTTCGTACAGGTTAAATTCCATTGTAAAGGTTCCTCTGCCTTCAGTCAAGGAACGTAGGACAGTGGCATATCCAAACATTTCAGCTAAAGGAACAATAGCATCAATAACTTTCAGATTCAACCTGTCTTTAGTCTCTTCAATTTTTCCTCTTCTGGCTGATAAATCTCCAATAGTATCACCAAAAAATTCCTCAGGAACAATAACCTCAAGCCGCATAATTGGCTCGAGGATCACTGGTTTTGCTCTCTTTGAAGCTTCTTGAAGAGCTATGGAACCTGCAATTTTAAAAGCGACCTCTGAAGAATCTACCTCATGGAAAGAACCATCATATAGTCTAACTTCCATATCAACCATCGGATATCCAGCCAGAATTCCTTTTCCTATAGCATCCTTTACTCCCTTTTCCACTGCCGGAATAAATTCTTTGGGAATAATTCCGCCTTTGATTTCATCAATAAATTCGAATCCCTCTCCCCTATTTTTAGGTCCAACTTTTAGCCAAACATGACCATATTGACCTCGTCCTCCCGATTGTCTAATATATTTTCCTTCAGCCTCTGCAGCCTGTTTTATAGTTTCCTTATAAGCTACCTGAGGTTTCCCCACCAGGCCTTCCACTTTAAATTCTCTTTTCATACGATCAACAATAATCTCAAGGTGTAATTCTCCCATTCCAGAAATAATCGTCTCTCCAGTTTCTAAATCACTTTTGGTTTTAAAAGTGGGGTCTTCTTCTGATAATCTTCTTAAAGCCAAACTCATCTTTTCCTGGTCAGCCCGGGTTTTTGGCTCAATGCGTATGGAGATAACCGGTTCAGGAAAGCTAATTTTTTCAAGAACAATGGGATTATTACTCTCACAAAGGGTATGCCCGGTGGACGTTTTTTTCAGCCCTACAGTGGCAGCAATATCTCCGGTAAAAATTTCTTTTACCTCTTCTCTTTCTGAAGCATGCATTCTTAAAATCCGGCCAATTCTTTCTTTCTCCCCTGTTGTTGAGTTTAATAAATAAGAGCCTCTTGTCAAGAAGCCAGAATAAACTCGAAAATGGGTTAGGGTTCCAACATAAGGGTCATCGGCAATTTTAAAGACTAAGGCAGAAAATTTTTCTGAATCCTCCGGTTTTCTTTCAATTTCTTTTCCAGTTTTAGGATCAGTTCCCTTAACTGGTGGAAGATTTAAAGGACTGGGAAGATAATAACAAATTCCATCCAAGAGAGGTTGGACTCCTATGTTTCTAAGAGCTGCTCCGCAAAAAACTGGAACGAGTTTGTAGTCTAAAACAGCTTTTCTTAAAACTTTTCTTAGCTCATCAATAGAAACTTCTTTTTTGGCTAAAAATTTCTCCAAAAGTCTTTCGTCTTCAGCAACAATTTTTTCAACTAATTTCTCCCGCCATTCCTTAGCTGTTTGTAATAAACTTTCGGGAATATCTTCTTCTTTTGCTATCTGACCAAAATCACCTTCAAATTTTAGAGCTTTCAGATTTAAAAGATCAATCACTCCTTCAAATTTATTTTCTTGGCCAATTGGCAACTGAAGGGCCAGAGCATTTGGAGATAATTTTTCCAAAATAGATTCTAAACTTTTTTCAAAAGAGGCTCCTATTCTGTCCATTTTGTTTATAAAGCAGATTCTGGGAATTTTAAAGTTATCAGCCTGACGCCAAACAGTTTCTGACTGAGGTTCTACTCCCGCCACCCCATCAAAAACCACAACTGCTCCATCTAAAACCCTTAAAGACCTTTGAACTTCGGCAGTAAAATCAATATGGCCCGGAGTATCAATAATATTTATTCTATATTCACTAGGGGCCCGCTCCGCTCTTTCCGAATCTTGCGGAGTCCAAAAACAGGTAGTGGCAGCAGAGGTAATAGTAATCCCTCTTTCTCTTTCTTGCTCCATCCAATCCATAATAGCCTGGCCATCATGAACTTCTCCAATTTTATGAGAAATTCCAGTATAAAAAAGCACCCGTTCTGTCACGGTTGTTTTTCCGGCATCAATATGAGCAATAATACCAATGTCTCTAATTTTTTCTATTGGATATTGTCTAGGCATGATTATTCATGCTATAAAAATCTTTAAGAGAGGCAACAAGTTTCAGGATAAATTAAAATCTAAGCGAGGGAATCGATTTTCGGGACCATCCGCAGGCGAGCGGGCATGGTTCGAACGACGTGAGAGAGCGAGCCGAGGACATGAGCGAACATCCTCGCTGGGGATGTGAGCGTGTACCGAAAATCGCATTCCCGAGCGTCCTACCAGGCGAAATGAGCAAAAGCCCTGTTAGCCTCAGCCATACGGTGGGTATTTTCTTTCTTCTTAACTGCCGCTCCAGTATTATTTGCGGCCGCAATTAATTCTTCAGCCAATTTTTCTCTCATTGGCTTTCCCCTTCTTGATTTCGCCGCCTGAATTATCCAGCGCATAGCCAAGGTTAACCTTCTCTCCCCTTTCACTTCCCGGGGAACCTGATATGTTGCTCCGCCGACTCTTTTTGATTTTACTTCAAGTAAAGGCGAAGCATTTTTAAAGGCAAAATCAAAAACTTCCAAAGGCTCCTTTTTGGTCTTAGTTTTAATAATATCAAAGGCTCCATAGACAATCTTTCTGGCTACAGTTTTTTTGCCGCATCTCATCACCTGATTTATAAATTTGGCAACGATAACGTTATTGTAAACGGGGTCAGGTGAAATTACTTGTTTTATTTTCTTTTTTCCTCTCATAAAATGCGTTATTTTTTCTCTTTTTTGGTTCCGTACTTACTTCTCTCCTGTTTTCTTCCTTCTACTCCCCCTGTATCAAGAACACCACGAACAATATGGTATCTTACCCCAGGTAAATCTCTTACCCTTCCTCCTTTAATTAAAACTACTGAGTGTTCCTGTAAATCATGACCTTCTCCAGGGATATAGGCAGTAACTTCCATGCCATTGGTAAGTTTGACCCTTGCTACTTTTCTTAAGGCCGAGTTTGGTTTTTTAGGAGTTACTGTAAAAACCTTAAGACAAACTCCTCTTTTAAATGGAGAGGGATGTTTTTTGGGTCGATTCTTTAAAACGTTAAAACTAAATGTCAAAGCCGGCATCTTGTGACGTTTAGTGATTTTTTTTCTTCTTTTTTTAATTAGCTGACGAATAGTAGGCATATTCCTTCACCCTCGCTCGCTTTCACTTCGCTTGGGCTCAGTCAAAATTAAAAATCAAATATCAAAATTAAAAAATATAAAGCGCTTTGCGCTTATATTATTTTTTAGCAAATATTAAAAACAAAGTCAAACTCCTACCATAAGCTTAAAAATCCAAAGTACCAAAGAGAACAAAGGAATTATTCCCGAAATAATAAGGAAAAGGAAAAAAAGTAAAATAAACATTCCATACTGCTGTAAAAAGATTTTGATATGTTCCATAGAATAGGGCAAAAAAGTAAAAAGAATATGGGAACCATCTAAAGGAGGAATAGGAATTAAATTGAAGATAGCTAAAAGGACATTTATAAAGACAATAAAACTAAAAATAAGAAAGATTGGGGCAATAGAAGAAGTTTGTAGCAAATCAGATAAAACTCCGGCCTGGCCTTTAAAAAAGGCCGTAATAATTCCGGTTTTAATTGCTCCTCCCAAGGGCAAGAGTCGGCTGGAAAAACCAAAAACTATGGCTAGAAGAAGATTTGCTCCTGGCCCAGCTATGGCTACCTTGGCTCCATCCCATTTTGGGTTTCTAAAATTATAAGGATTGATTGGCACCGGTTTAGCATAGCCAAAAAGTATCGGGCTTCTCATGATAAGTAAAAGGAGAGGTAAAATAACCGAGCCAAAAGGATCCAAATGTTTTAAAGGATTTAGGGTTAACCGGCCAGCATATTTTGCTGTCGGGTCACCCAAATAATAAGCCATGATACCATGAGCAACTTCATGGATAATAACTGAAAAAAGCAAAACAATTAAAGAGAAAACAATTATGATAATCATAGTTAATATACTATCATAATTTTTTAAAAGTTGAAAGATTTAAAAAAATCTGCTAAGATTAAAACAATATGGCTAAACAATGCGCTATCTGTGGAAAAAAAGGGATAATGGTCTGGAAGTTAAAAAAACTTCGAGGAAAATATAATCCAACCATCAAAAAAAGAAAATACCCAAATTTACAATGGGTCAGAATTCCTGTCGGGATAAAAAAAGAATCTTATAAAAAATTTGCTGGAAAAAGAATTTTAGCCTGCACCAAATGTATAAAAGCAATGGGGAAAAGAAAGTAATTATCTAAAATCAGGGTGTAGTATAATGGTTATTATGCAAGGCTGGGGGTCTTGTGATCGGGGTTCGATCCCCCGCACCCTGACACTGGAGAAAAAAACAAAAAAACTCGGATATTTCCGAGATTTTTTGGAGCCCTGCTTCCACCCCCAGAGAATCGTATCCGGAAAAAAATCAAAGTGGGTGTCAAAGATATAGTCTACTGACTATAATCATATCAGACTCCCGAAAAAAATGTTTGTACCAGATATAACTAGAAGTTTTGGCAGGGCTATTTTTATTATACCTCCCTGCCTGAAACTAAGTCAAGTCCGCCCTGTTAAAGATTCAACGCTTCAACTATTTGGGAAATTAAAGAGACTACCACTGGCGGGGCTAATAAACTGTAAGATGCATTACCCTCATCATCTTCCATAATCCAGGGTTTCTCAATTATTTTTACTTTTTCTTCTTTCTCAATCCATTCATAATGATATTCTGGGGTAATCTCATAATCATCGGTAAATTCTTTTGCTTTTGCTACTGGGATAGAATTGCGGAGAAAAACTTTAGGAATACCGTAAAGAGAAAGAGCCCGCTGAATTAACTCGGTGTCTTTTTTTAATCTTTTTCTTATTGGCGCTATGCCAAATTCATCTCCTTCTTTTGGAACCATCTTAACTTCTTTACAGTCGGGATTGTCACAAATTAAATAAAATTCTTTTTTTGCCTTATTATACCCAATCCTTGAGGTCGGGAGTAGTTTTAAATTCCTTGAGGTCTGGCAAACGGGACAAATTCTTCTCCACTTGATTCTTTCATCAATTACTGCTTCAGGAACATCAATTAAAACAAAAATATCAGGGTCGTCACGATAACCAATTAAATCTCTAAAAAATAAAGAATAAAAAATTTGTCCAAAATCTCTGGGAAAGCCGTCAATAAAAATGGCTTTTTTCTCTCTTTTGGCAATTTCTCGTTTTACAAGGACCAAAATTAAATCGGTTGGCAAGAGAGTTTTGGTACTTCTCTTTTCTAAGGTCTGGCTTATTTCTTTAAGAGAAAGCCAGCCCCGATAGTTTTTTTCTAAAAAAGTAATTAAATCTTTTTTCTTTTTTTTGTCTCTGATTTCTTTATCAACGTCTCTAACCATGTCGCCAATAGAAAAATGGTCAATTTTTTCTTTCCCGACAGCTTCTCCAAACATTTTTGAATAAGTGCCTTTACCCGAATTCTTCTTGCCCAAAAGATAAGCGATAAAGGTGTTATCTTTGAGATACTCCTTTAGCTTTTCAATCTCCAATCCTGCTTTCAGCTCAAAATATCTTTGCCGCTCCCGAGGACTGGATAACTGAAACTTCTGATTTACGCCTTTGATTTTAGTTTTAAAAATTGGAAACTTCATAAACCGAGCTTTCATTTATGAAAGCGAAGGTGAAGAAGAGAATGAAATTCTCTTCGCCCTTCCTATAAATAAAAATTATTTATGAGCAGTTAGATTATATTTTCTACCATCAGAGAAAATCTTAATGTCGCCATCTAAATCAGTTCTTAAAATTTTTATATCATACTTGGCTAAAGTTTCAAGAGTTTCGGGGCGGGGATGACCATAAGGATTGTTTTTGCCACACTGAATTACGGCAATTGCCGGAGATACTTTTTCAATAAAATCTTTTGCACTTGAAGTTTTACTCCCATGATGACCGACTTTTAAAACATCAGAATCAATATTGGCCTTGCTTTCAACAAGTTTTTTCTCTACTGATTTATAAGCATCGCCAGTGAATAAAAAAGAGTTATTACCAAAAATTAGATGGGAAACTACAGAGGTATTATTGATATTTTTGACTTTTTTGTCCTCAAGATTTTCAAAAGGATATAAAATATCAAGAACCATTCTTGATGCGATTATCCTCTGACCAGCTTTGGCTATTTTTATTTGAGCATTCTCTTGGGCAATGGTCTTTAACCATTCTTCATATTCAGAGGTATTTCTAATAATGCCAGTCCACAAAATATAATCTACTTTGTATCTTTTTAGAACCTCGATTAAACCTGCAATGTGATCATGTTCAGGATGAGTTAAAACAATTAAATCTAAAGACCTATCATAAAAAGGCATCTCAGTTGCCAATTTTTCTAAAATAGCAGGCCCCGGTCCTCCATCGATTAAAACCTGATGTCTCTGAGGACTTACTATAAAAATAGCATCACCTTGCCCAACATCAAAAAAGTTAACCACAAGAAGTTGGGGCTTACTCAAATTATAAACTGCAATCCAGGCTAAAATATTCAGAGAAAACAAAACTCCTAAAATAAAAAAAACGAAATTTTTTGCTTTCTTTCCCATTTTAAATAAGAACCTCGCCTCCGGCGAGAACCTTGTTTTCTTCGAAAATAACTCAAAACCACCAGCGGTGGTTTTGAGCCAAAGGGATATTTTTTTATTAATTTACGAAGTAAATTACAGTGAGCGAAGCAAGCGGTTCTCTTAATTCACTTTCCTAGGCCTTTCCTAAAATCCTGAACATCTTTGTTCCGCACTTCGGGCAAGTCCCGGTCATTGCTCTTCTCTTTGTCCCACCTTTCCCCTTCATAGTTATTTCTTTAGGATTTTTTATTTCCCTTTTTGCCTTACATTTAACGCAATAAGCTTCCATATTTTTAGATTGTGGTTTATAAGGTTTATAGATATTAGATACCTTCATAATCCAGTATCTAATATTTAATTCTCGACCTTTTTCTATAGAACTTCAATTTAATTATAGCTTAATTTAAGTAAGAAGGGTAGTCAAGCCCTCCCAAGTTTTTTCCAAAAACTTGGAAAGGCAAGCCTCCTTTTTATCCAAACCCCGTAGTGAATTTTTGACTCACTTCGTGATATTAGTTTTTCCTTCAGAAAAACTGTCAAAAAGCTACTACGGGGCAAACATCAACCACTCCGGTTTAAATATCAACAATAATCCTAAAATAAGCATTAGTAATCCCCCGATTAAAGTAGCCCAATAATTATATTTTTCAGTAAAGCCAACTTTACTCAAAGTAATTACTGCCAGAGTAAAAATAATTAAATCATCGAGTATAAAAATAAAAGTGTAAAGTAAGAGATAAAGATAATAGCTTAAAGTGGAGAGTTCGCTTAAAGCTAAAATTCGAGTGAAAATCGCTGGCAGACCGGCTGAACAGAAAACTTCAATTAAATTTACTCCCAGAGCTAAAATAATCAAACCTCCTATCATTACCAAAGTAAATGGAGAAGCAACTATTTTTTTAGCCCTCTCTTTTAATTTTAATCCCCGCTCAATTTTTGAACTTATACCAAGAATTTTACAAACTCCGGGATGATAAGTAATAAAATTTTTAATTTGCCAAGCTCCAATCCCTAAAGCAAAAACTCCAATTAAAATCCGGGTTAAATTTACATAAGAAATCGCTAAAAATAAATTTAGCCAGGCAGTCAAAATTAAAAAATAGACAATACCCGAAGCTAAAATAAAAGTTCCACCAATTAAACACATTCTCTTTCTTGAACGAGCATTTATCGAAAGGACAATCAAAAATAACAGGACCCACATCGCACAGGGATTCAATCCATCTAAAGCTCCCAGAGTTATGGTTAGAGTTGGCAAGGACATCCTTGAAAGATCAATGTTGCCGAAAAATGGAATCTTAATTTTTTGAGGAGTGGCTTTTCCTTCTTCCAGACATTCTTTTAAGTAACTTTCGATATCTTCGCCAATTCCTTGATCAAAGCCAATAAAATATCTATTGGCAGTAAAAGTTATCGGAATCCATCCTTGTTCTCCTTTTGGTACTTGATATTTTTTATAGAAATCATTTAAAATCTTTTGATTTTCTGAGTTATAAACAATTTCGTATTTTTTTATTTCAATCTCTGGATATTTTTTTTCCAAATTTTTCAAAAATTCTTTTTCCTCGTCGCAATGGGGACAAACGGCACTATAAAAAAAATAAACTCCAATCGAATTTTGCTGAGCAAAAATGAAATCAGCCTTCATTATTAAGCCTAAAAAGATAATTATAAGAAATAAAGCTAAGGCTTTTTTCGAATCCATATCTGCTTTTTTCTTATTTTAATTGCTTTTCCCTTAATTAAAGCTTCGGTCACTTTTTTCCGGGCTGAGGCCAAAATACGTTGAAGGGTACTTTGGGAAATTTTCATTTTCTTGGCTGCTGTAATTTGATCTAAATTTTTAAAATCGCAAAGCCGCAAAGCTTCTAACTCATCAACTCCCAAATCCATCTCTTCTAACGTCGAAAGAGGCACTGCCCTTGGCTTGAAATAAGTGACATTTGGACCGAAAAGAACCCTCCTTGGTTTTATTGGTCTTGCCATAGTTGACTGAGATTTTTGAAAATCTCTTTAATTTCCTTTTTTGCTTTTAGATTTGTTTCTAAAATTGGGGTTAGGTTAGAAATGGCTTTGAAAATTCTTTTATCGTAAGATATCTTACCCAAAAGTTTTGAACCCGACCATCTCTCTATTTTCTGGGTTAGATTTTTATTAATATCCCATTTATTAATTACCACACCCCAAGGGATTCTAAAATGATTAACTACTTCTAAAACTCTTTTTAAATCCGAAAATCCTGAAGGAGTTGGTTCGGTAATTAAAATAGCAAAATTTGAATCTTGTAAAGAAGCAATCACTGGACAACCAGTTCCCGGAGCAGAATCAATTAAATACATTGCTCCAGATTCGCTCTGCAAATTTGGAGGCCACCTAAAAGAACTAGTAAATTTTTCTGCCTCTTTTTTAATCTCGGTAACTACTTTGCCAGAACCTGTTTCCCCCGGGTAAAGTTGACCTGAAACTAAAGGAAAGTTATATTTTGTTTTTTTTATTCTTATTTCCCCGTTTTTTATCGGTTTCATTTTTATTACCCCTTTAGGGCAAAAAATCTCACAGGCTGCACATCCTTCGCATAAAAATGGGTTTAATTTTAATTTCCCTTTCTTGATTTCTAAAGCATTAAAACTACACTTCTCTGTACACTCTTTGGCTTCTTTTTTGGTCAATTTGCTACTATCAATTATAGGCTTCTCAGAAACGCTTATTTTTTTGACTTCCTTCCAATTTTCCGGCTCTCCCAGCCAAACTGCTAAATTTGGAGCGTCGACATCACAATCAACTGCTACAGTCTTTTTTTTGTCCTTAGCAAAAAGCATTGCCAAAGCCGAAGTCAACATTGACTTCCCCACTCCTCCTTTTCCACTACAAATAGCTATTTTCTTCATGATTTTCTCTTAAAGAATAAAGAAATTAAAAACAGTAAAGTTTCAGATAAAATAATTAAAGGGCCGGCTGGAAAACCTACAAGTTTAAACAATAAAATTCCAAAAATAGCAGAAATTATTCCTATTGTCAAAGCTCCGAAAGAATAGTGGGAAAGAGTCTTCCCAAAATTATTTGAAGCAGAAGCTGGAATTACCAACATAGCAACTGTTAAAAGACCCCCTACTATTTTTACTTCCAAAGCAACAATTAAGGCAATAGAAGCTAAATAAATTAAGTTATATTTTTTAACATTAACACCTTCTGCTTTTGCTAAATCTTCTGAAATTCCAGATAAAATCATCTTTGAATAAATCTTTTTAATAATTAAAAAAACAATTGTCCCTAAAATTACAGCCAGAATTGTATCGGTCAAACCTATCTTACTAATATCTCCTATTAATGCTTCCTCAGCCTGAGATACTGGCAAAATTAGAAAGCTTAGAGCAACGCCGGCAGCAAAGACCAAACCGGTTAAAGTCTCCATTGGCAATTTTGTCTTAATCTCTAAAAGCCAAATTATAATAGCTCCAATAACTATAGTTCCCAATGCTCCCCAAAAAATATTAAAACTATAAAGTAAAGCCAAAGCTGCTCCTGGTAAAGCCAAATGCCCCAATGGTCCTCCTACCAAAGCCATCCTTTTGGTGAGCATTAAAGAGCCCAAGTATCCTGCTACTCCTCCAATAAAAATTGCCGTAATTAAACTTAAAATAAATTGACTCATATTATTTTAGAAATTAGAAATTTTAGGTATGAGTGTGTTTATAAAACTTAATTTCAGTCCCATATAGGCTTTCTAAATTTTCCGGAGTTAAAATTTCTCTAGGAGGTCCAGAACAAATTGCTTTTTTATTTAAACATAAAACATTGGTAGAATACTTGTAAACAATATTTAAATCATGGGTAATAAGTAAAATGGTCAAATTTCTCTCTTTCCAAAACTTATGTAAAAGAGAATAAATGGTTTCTTCTCCTCCGATATCAATCCCAGCCATTGGCTCATCAAAAAGCAAAACTTGAGGATTGCCAATTAAAGCCCATCCAATCAACATTCTTTGGAACTGACCTGAAGATAAAACACCAGGGCCTTTTTCAAGAATTTTTGAATTTTCTAATCCTACTGATTTTAACATCTCAGAAATTTTTTCATCAGGGCTTTCTTTAAATTTAAAAAACTCTCTTACTGAAATTGGCAATTCTTTAAACTTTGAACGAGATAAACGCTCGGGAAGATAACCAATTTTAGGACCTTGCGGATAGCCATGAGATTTCTCCCAAGAAATTTCACCTTGATAAGGTATCAATCCCAACAAAGTCCTAAAAAGAGTAGTTTTGCCAGCCCCATTTGGTCCTAATATAGTAAAAATTTCCCTCTTCTTAACTTCAAAAGATAAATTTTCAATAACCTTTTCGTTATCCAATTCCACATTGAGGTTTTTCACTTTTAAGATAAAATTATTGTTCATCTTTTTTAAATTTTTCTAAAATCTTAAAGTCTTTTTTCAAAATCTCTTTCATATTTGAATTGTAAGTTGCTACAGCTGGATGATACAGAGGAATGATTTTCACTCGTTTAATCTCTCTTTTTTTTTGTTCAAAAAGAGAATTCTGGATATCTTCCGCAGCAACTTGAGGTTCAAAAATTTTTCCGTGAACTTTGCTTATCCCTTCAAGTTGGTTCTCCAAATTATATTTTTTCAAGATAAAAGCGGTGGAAAAATTACCCAGGGTGCAAATTATCTCGGGGTCAATAATCTCAATCTGCCTTTCTAAATAAGGAGCAAAAGCTCGTATCTCTTCTGGTTTCGGATCACGGTTATTTGGAGGTCTTAGTTTTATTATATTGGTCACATAGACTTGCCTTCTTTTAATTCCGACAGAATCTAATAATTCATCTAAAACTTTTCCCGCCGCTCCACAAAATGGATGCCCACTAAGCGACTCGTGGTAACCAGGGGATTCTCCGATTAGCACGATTTTTGCATCTAAAGAGCCCTCTCCAAATACAGGATATGTTCCTTTTTCATATAAAGGATGATTATAGCAAAATTCCAAGCATTCTTTTTTTAACTTTTCCATTTCTTTTTCACTCATAAGTCATATTTATAATGTCTTCTACCGCCACGAGGCTTAGTAACCCCTAATCTGAAAGCGGCATCGTGAATAGAGTTAAGAGACCTATTCAATTTATGAGCAATAAGTCCGGGTGATTCGATATTATAATTAGCTTTTATATATTGTAAATCTTCTATTTGACTCATATTAAAATAATTAGCAATTTCATCTAATGTCTTATATTCTTTTAGATACATTCTTTGAAGAGTCTTTTTTTCTATCATATTTTTTGCTATTTGATTTTTTTAAGTTCTTTTTCTCTATCCATTGATTCTAAATTTAAGTTTAAATTTCTACTACCCGACCTGCTCCGCCTTCAATGTATTTTTGGGGATAGAGCTTTTTAAGTTCGGCTTTATGTTGAGTACAATGAGTGGGACAAATTAATTTTAAATTTTGGAATAATTCGAACTCAGAAAATCCGTGCATCCCGCCAATAATTGCATAAATCTCCCCAAACTTTCTGCCAGCTTTTAAAATATTCCCCATGTAAGGATGAGAGCAGCCGACAATCAAAACTATACCTTTATCAGTTATCACTCCCATAGCTTGTTCAATCCCTTCCAATTCTCCAGTAGAAAAAACATTTTCATGAATTTTGGTTGGTTTTTCTATGCTAATAACTTCTCTATTTTTCAATCCATGAAATGAGGGTGGAATATAAATTTTAGCTTTTTTATTTACATTTAAAAATTCAGAAAGTCCTCCAGTATGGTCAAAATGAGAGTGGGAAATAAAAACTTCATCAATTGAAGTTGGGTCTATCCCCAGTTTTTCCATATTGCTGAGTAAAATTCTTCCATCGCCTCCGGTATCAAAAAGAATTTTAGGAGTATCTTTAATTTCCACTAAGCAGGAAAAACCCCAATCGGCCTGGAGATCAGGGACCCGCTCGCCAGAGGCGAGCGGGAGGATGCGGTGGGTGGGTTGTAGTCTGAAAGCTGTGTTGTCATAAATAATAGTGACTGTCATATTTCTTATTCTGGAAGAATACAAAATGTATTGTTGAAACGGTTAATATAGTTAAATAGTCCTATAATTGAAACAATCTCTACCAGCTCTGCTTCAGAAAACTTTATTTTTAATCTCTCGGAAAGTTTGAGGTCACAAGTAGCTTTCTGAGTAACCTCTCTTACCAATTGTAAAACCTCTTTTTCTTTTTCTGTTTCGCCTTCCCTCTTCTTTATTCTTTCCAAAACTTCCTCTTTAGCCCCCAAAGTTTTTAGCATTTTTCCTGTAACATCTACACAAAAAGGACAGTTTAAAGTTTGGGAAACAATATAAGCTATCTTCCATCTTAAAATGGGCTCTATGTATCCCTCGCCCATTATTACCTTAAAAAGCTCGGTAAATTCTTTTACTACTTTTGGGTTATGAGCCATTACCTTGACCCATTCTGGAACTTTCCCCGTATCTTTTTCAAACTTCTCATAAACCGCTTTAGCTGCTTCTTCAACTTGTTCTTTTTCTAAACTTGATATAATAGCCATCTTATTAAAAATCAAAAATCAATATTAAGTAACCGATCTCTACTATATTCGTAAATTGGCATATTAAAAATATTATTTTACAAAAAGTCCACAAAAACAATGGCCATCTCTTTCAATCTCTTCTCGATGCCACTTACAGGGACAAATCTTGGGCTGGTCTTCTTCTTTATCCCCCGTTACCCTTCGGCAAGGACAATATCTAGCACCATATTTCTTCTCGTTAGCCAAAAGACCTGCCACCAATTTTTCCACTACTTTTCTATCTGGATTTAGCTTAAATCCATTTTTTTGAGCATAACCTTCGTAGTTTTTAATAATTTGGTCAATTTTTTCCATAATTTGATTGATAACTTTTTGATTTTCTTCCAACCATTGGTTTATTACTGGCTCGGGCCTCACGCCCAAAAATCCGCTAATCGGTTTTCCCCATTTAAAAAGAATAACGGTTGGAATTTTCTCAATCCCATATTTTTGAGCAGTAAGAGGAGCAGTATCTAAATTAACTTTAGCTAAAGTCAGTTTATCTTTGTACTCTTGTGCTATTTTTTCCAAAATTGGACCCAATATAAAACAAGGCGTACACCATTGTGCCCAAAAATCAACTAAAATCAGTCTATCTGCTCTCTGAATTTCTTTTTCAAAATTTTCATCAGTTAAATTAAGCATTTTTCACTCAGATTCTTTCTTTTCAATTGCTCCTAATGGACAAATGCTTTCTCCTCCGCATTGTTCTAATTTCTCTTGGTCAATAATTTCTGCCTTTCCATCCTCTCCTATTTTTGTTGCGCCAGGGCAGGCTTGAAGACAAGCCCGGCAGCCAACACATTTTTCTTTGTTTACTCTGAACATAATTTTGTTCTAGTTATTTGAGCTATTTCTAAATTTAAAGCTCTTAAATGACCTTTATTAAAACTATGGATATTATTTTCTCCACAAGCTCCAGCAACCATTTTTATCTCTTCGGTACAATTCTTAATGTAATTAGCTATATTTTGCGAGGCCTCTTCAATATTTAAGTTTTTCCTTAATTCTGGGTCTTGGGTGGCAATTCCCTTTGGACATTTCCCTAAATAACACTGCCGACAGTAAATACAACCCATAGCAATCAGCAAAGGAAAATCACAAAATACTGCATCTGCTCCCAAAGATAAAGCTTTAGCAAAATCTCCACCCTTGCTTAAACCCCCTCCAATCCACAATTCTTGTTTGGCTTCCATTTTATTTAAAACTTCTCTGGCTTTTACCAAGGCAGCTATTGTCGGAATACCTACTTCATTCAGCATTACTTCCGGTGCAGCACCAGTTCCTCCTTCTAAACCATCGATAGCAATAATATCCGGATTGGCTTTTACAGCTAACTTAACATCTGCCTCTATGTCTCCTGCTCCTAATTTTAAAATAATGGGCACTCCTCCAGAAATCTCTCTAAGCCAATCAATTTTTTTCTTTAAATCTTCAATGTTTTTAATATCTAAATGATAAGCTGGAGAATGAATATCTTTCCCTTTTTCAATTTTTCTCACTTCAGCGATTTCATCGGTTACCTTCTCTGCTGGAAGTAAACCTCCTTGACCCGCTTTTGCTCCCTGCCCAATTTTAATTTCAATAGCATCAGCTTTCTTTAAAATTTCTTCTGTAATTCCGAATCTGCCGGTAGAGTATTGCACGATTAGTTTTTTAGAAAATTCTCTTTCTTCTGGGAGCATCCCTCCTTCGCCGGTATTTTCTATCGTTCCAGCCAAAGTAGAGGCTTTAGCCAAAGCTATCTTTGCTTCTTTACTTAAAGCTCCAAAGCTCATTGCTCCGATTATCACTGGAGTTTTTAATTCAATCGGCTTTTTGCTACGCTTACCAACTATAGTTTTAGAACTTATTTCTTCTTTGAAATAATCGATCGGTCTTTTTGCTAATTGGGCTGGGATAAAAACCAAATCGTCAAAGCTAACTTTTCCCAATTTACTGGATCTACCGCTGGTAATAGGAACTTTTTTTACTCTATCTTGAATTTTTTTAATCCAATTTTGATTCATAGTTTAAAATCTAATAATCGACCTTTTGAATAAGCTTCTACTAATTTTTTTGAATAAGGAATTTCTTGGTCAATTTCTATCTTATACTTTTTGGCGATTTTTTCAATTTTTGTTTTAACTCCTAAATCTGCTTGATTTAAAACTATTTTAGCTGGCACCTTAAGCTTTTGACACAAATCCAAAATTAAATTTAAATCATAAGCACCCATCGGAGTAGGTTCAGTAACGCAATAAGCTAAATCACAATCCAAAAGAGCTGAAATTACCGGACAATGCGTGCCAGCAGCTGTATCAAAAAGAATATAATCTGCTTTTATTTTTTTAGCAAAATTTAGGGCAAGCTTTTTTGTTTCAGTAACCACTGGCCCAGTTTCTTCTAAACCAGGATTTGCCATTCCAGTAATTAAATAAAAATTATTTTTGAGTTTTGAGTTTTGAGTTTTGAGTTTATTAAGATATATCTGTCCAGTCTCTTCTTTTTGGGGCTGAATCGCCCCAAAAGGACAAACTCTCCAACAAGCTCCGCAGGCTGAACATAAATCTTTAATAAATACGGGATATTGGCCGGGAGCTTGGAAAATAGCATTTGACCTACAAGTTCTGACACACAAACCACACTTAGTACATTTCTTCTTGTTTAATTTTGGGAATTGGGCATAAACTTTCCCAATTGGCTTTTTTATTTTTTTTCCCAAAAGCAAATAATCATTAGGGCATTCTACATCACAATCACAAAGAATAACTTTTTTATTTTCTTTAACTAATTGATTGGCAAATAAAATGGCGACCGTTGATTTACCGGTGCCGCCTTTTCCGCCAGTTATTCCAATTTTTTTCAATTTATTCGTCATTATTTTTCTCGGGTTGGTTCCTCTAAAATTTTAAGTTTTCCTTCTGAAAGTTTCTCTAAAAGATTTCTCACATTCCCATCTATTCCTTGATAAACATCTACTACATTGTCCCGTAGAGTATGTAAAGAAATCGGTCCCATTTCTTTGGTAATAATTGAGCCAATTTTTTCTTTTAGCACGAACCTAGAGGCCTCCAAACCAGCTCTCATTTTCTTTCCTAAAAAAGGATTCTCTTTAAAATAAAAGTTTTTAACTTCGTCTTTTTTAAATTCAACGAACATAAACTTTTTAGCCCGACCAAACTGAGCTGAAATTTCGGAATCCAATCCTTCTTCCTTTTCCACTGGAATACATAATTTTTGACTTTCGGCAATCGCCGGAGCTATTCCCACAATTAAAGAATCCACCGGCTTTACCCTTCTTTTTATTTCTTTTTCAATGTTCTCTGAAATTTCTCTAGCCCGATTAACATTTACGCTTCTCCCCAATTTTACTTTCACCTCTCCAAAAACAAAAGGGCCGGACTTTCTTAATTTTAAATTATCAAAACCCCTTACTCCAGAAATATTATCCAAAACCTCCTTTACCTTTTCTTCTATCTCTATATCGGGAGAAACATCTATCAGGGCAAAAATAGAATCTTTGGCTGATTCAATTCCTATTTTAAAAATAAAAATAGAAATTAAAATTCCCATTGCTCCCTCTAAATACAAGACACCAAACCACCTGGCAAACAGACCGATTAAAACAATTCCTGAAGAAAACAAATGCATTCTAGATTCCTTACCATCGGCAGTTAAGCTCTGGGAGTTAATTTTCTGACCAACTTTCATTTCATAGCTCCCGATAAAAAACATTATTATGGCATCCATTACCGCCACCCCAATTGCCACTAATGGAATATTCAATTCTTCTACAATAAGAATTTTACTAATAGCTTCTTTAATTATTTCAAAGCCAGCGAATAAAATCAGACCGGAAATAATTAAAGCAGTTATGTTCTCAACTTTATAAAATCCGTAGGGGAATTTTTCCGTAGGTTTCTTTTGGGCAATTTTCAAACCAAACCAGGCAAAAAAAGTAGAAAATGAATCAGCAGCACTGTGAATAGCATCTGCCAATAAAACAACACTACCTGAAATAAAGCCTACTACAGCTTTAGCTATAGCAAAAAAGATGGTAGTAGAACCTGCTATCAAGGTTGCTTTTTGACCTTTTTTAAAAATATCTGGCATATTTTATTATCTATCTGCCCCTTCTTCCGCCTCTTTCAGGACCAGGTCCAGGACCAAAGCCCCGTCTTCCGCCAGGAGGACCAAATCGACCGGGAGCTGAGGGAGTCTTTATTTCTTTTAATTCTCCTTTATTGTATTTATCTATGGTCTGTCTAACAGTTAAACCAAAAATTCCAGGATAAATTTTGATCCCAGACATTTGTAAAACCGACAAGGCATTGGGGCCAAAGTTTCCGCAAATTACTGCTACTGTTTTCTCAGAAGCAACCAGCTGACCAGCTGCTACTCCTGCACCTCGGTCAGCTTGACCTGCTAGATTTGATATAGATTTAAATTCTTTAGTCTCTGAATCTACAATTAAAAAATAAGGACAACGGCCAAAAACCGGTGAAACTTGAGAATCTAAATTCGAACCAGTGGAGCAAACACAGATTTTCATGATAAGATTTATTGGGCCCGGGTCATGGAAGTACCGCATTTAGGGCAGCGATGCTCATAACAAGGGACTCCCCTTTGGTGAGGAACTCTGGTGCCACAGCTTGGGCAAACACACTCTCCGTCAGGTCCTAAACCAAACCCACCGGGTTGGCGACCGCGGCCGCCGCGACCAGGGGCTCTAAATCTTCCTCCGGGAGGAATCGGTGGAATTTGTTCATTTGGCATATTATTTCTTAGTTTTTTTATTTTCTAATTCTTTTAACCTTTCTTTAATCGCTTTCAAATCTTCGTTTAACATCTCTTTTTCTTCTCTTGGTGTTGGTGGTTGAAAAGAATACTGAGGTGAATAAGGATAATCCAGGTCATAAGGTGGAACCGTCCACCAACCAGGTCCTCTCCATCCTCTGCCCCATCCTCTGCCCCAACCTCGACCAAAACCTCTTCCCCGACCAAATCCATAAGGGTGAAGATAACCAGGATAAGAATAGCCAGCACAGTGACCTAATCCCCTCCCCGTCATTGGTCCAAGTCCCCTTGGACC
The DNA here is from genome assembly GCA_964431915.1 of uncultured Candidatus Saccharibacteria bacterium. GTDB lineage: Bacteria > Patescibacteriota > Minisyncoccia > Minisyncoccales > CAZKCU01 > CAZKCU01. The sequence goes on from CAYSLI010000003.1 coordinate 20,470, forward strand.
TGTTTGATCTCCTAATGGCATAGTGTTTTAAAAATTAAATTTAAACAAAGTCGACCTTTCTGTTATAAGTATATATTCATAACTATGGCCTGTCAAGGTATTAATAGGACTCACTAATTACTCCTCCGCCCGAAACTTCCTGACCTTTATAAAAAACTACTGACTGGCCAGGAGTGATTGCCCGCTGGGACTGAGCAAATCTTAAACTAACTTTAGACTTTAAACTTCTGGTAATTACGGCTGAAGCAGGTTCATGGCGATAGCGAATTTTTGCTTTTATTTTCAAAGGGAATTTCGGTTCCTGGCCGGAAATCCAGTTAACGTGCCCGGCAAGCAATTGTTTTTCATACAAATCCTTTTCATTTTTTGTCACGATTAAAAGATTTTTTTTCAAATCTTTATCCAGAACATAATAAGGTCCGTCGGGCAGATTTATTCCTTTTCTCTGGCCTATGGTGTAAAACCACAAACCTCTGTGCTCCCCAACTGTTTTTTCTTCTTTAGTAATAATCTTCCCTGGCTTCTCTTTAAGACGTTTCTTTAAAAAATCATTGATTGTTCCTTGAATAAAACAAACCTCTTGTGATTCCGGAATCTCAAATGTCGGCAATTTAAATTTTCTTGATATAATTCTAACTTGAGTTTTAGAGTAATCTCCGATGGGAAATAAAATATGTTTTAATTGTTTTTGATTAAGTTTCCATAAAAAATAAGATTGGTCTTTCTCTTTGTCTTTAGCAGTCATCAACGAATAACGAATCTGTTTCGAATTTACGAATCTCTTCTTAATTCTGGCATAATGACCAGTTGCTATAAAATCGGTATCAAGGGACAGAGCTTTTTCTAATAAAAATCCAAATTTTATTTCTTTGTTACAGGCTACACAGGGGTTAGGAGTTAGGCCTAATTTATATTCTTTTAAAAACAAATTAATAACTCTTTCTTTAAATTCCCTTCTTAAATCTAAAACTAAAAGTGGAATCCCCAGAATTTTAGCAACTTTTTTAGCTCTCATTCCACTTTCTTTAAACCTTGGCAGATCAGTAAGTTTTATAAAAACTCCGATGACATCAAATCCGGCTTTTTTTAAAAGAGCTGCTGCTACACTTGAGTCTATACCTCCTGACATGGCACAAATTACTTTTTTTTGTTTCATTATACCTTTTTTAAAAATCCACTGACAATTAAATCTATCGCCTCCTTTTCGGTCAATCCCCTCATTCTCAAATAAGTTAATTCTTCTTCTGAAATTTTTCCAATTGAGGCTTCATGAGTAATTTGAGCTTTCTTGTTTTGACAAACCAATTGAGGAATCAAAGAAATTTTGGCGGTTTTGTCAACCAACAATCCCTGACAATCCAAATGTCCTTTTCCTGCAGAGGTGGCAAAAATCTGACTAATTGCCTCAATCTGGCTCTTTTTTCTTCCAACTAATCTCAATCTAACAACTGTCTGAGAATTTTTGCCTTCTAAAAAAACAGTATCTTTTACCTTTGTTTTGGACGCCACCCTCCCAAGGACGGGAGCTCCCGCTACGCGGGAAGCTTTAGCTGCCCGACCACCCATAATGATAAGATTTAAATTTGAGGAGGTATTTTCCCCGCTATGAATTGTGGTCTTGAACTCCAAATTTTCTGGAGGAAATAAATTTCGATAATTGTAAATTAAACGAGCGCCTTTCTCCAAAGTAAATTCATAATCCGGCTGAACATTATCTTTCTCGCCCCATTTATGAATATGATTATATTCTAAGAAAACTCCCTCTTTAAGAATAAGTTTTCCTCTGGCTAAATGTTTACCACAAAGAAATTTCTCCTTAGCATCACAAATTACATTGGCTCTAGCCTTGATATTTTTTTCAATCACTAATAAATTTCTTAAATCCTGGGAAATTTTTGGTGAGGCAATAGTAATACAAGCAGTCAAGGGGAAATCTAATTGGTTTTTGACCCAAATAAAATATCCTTCTTTTGGTTTTTCTCCGAAAAATTTTTTTGTCCAAGCAAATTTCTGCCAAGCTTCGGAACTCGGTAAAATGGTTACTCCTCCTATCTCAAAAATATTTTTGACCTCATGGTCAACCTGCCGATAATGAACCCGCCCAAATTTCTTTTCAGGAAACTTCGGTGGATAAACATTTTTTACATTTTTCATAGTCATATTTTCTAATAATCCTTAAAATTTTTCGAAAATCTCTTCCCTTACAAATAATTTTCCCATCTAACATTACATTGGTTAAATTTGGTTTTAGAAACTGTAAAATTTGTCCCAAGTGAGTGATTAACAAAATAGAAATCCCTTTATCAACTAATTCCTTTTTTACCATTTTTGCCACTTTTTCTAATCTTTTTATATCTAAACCGGAATCAATTTCATCAAAAATCACCAATTTTGGGTCCAAAGATATGACTTGTAAAAGTTCTGAGATTTTTTTCTCACCGCCTGAAAAATGTAGATTTACTTCCTTTTCCAAAAGAGATTCAGCTTCCTCAATTTCTATTTCCCGCTGAGAAATTCTCTCCAATATTTGAGAAAGCTTTACCCCTTTTATTTTGGGAGGAGATTGCCAAGCCAAAGCCATTCCTAATTTTACTCTCCTTTCAAGAGAAAATTTTGTAATTTCTTTTCCCTCAAAAAAAATTCCCCCTCCAGTTATTTTATATTTTGGATTTCCTATTATTACCTGGGCAAAAGTGCTTTTGCCCGAAGCATTTGGACCCAAAAGAGCCTGAATTTCTCCCCTTTTTATTTGGAAACTCACTCCCTTTAATATCTCTTTCTCATCAGCCTTTGCTCTTAATTTTTTAATTTTAAGTAAAATTTTTTCCATGAGTTTATCTTGCAAATAAATCATAAAGTACTATTTATTTTTTTAATTTCTTCTCACATAAATTCATTTAATCATTAATCATTATTACAAATTTTTACTTATTTTAAAAGCTCGCGAGCGAAGCTCGCGAGCTGGGACTCCAGCAGCGAAAAAATATCTTTTATTGAACCCCGCCTTTCTCTTGTTCGTACTTTCTCCAGGCCTCTGAAACAGAAGGTTCAATAGCATCTAACTCACTAAGAATTTTTTCTTTAAGCTCTGAAGTTGCTATCTCCTCTTTATCTCTCGCTAATTGTAGTGCTGTATTTAAAACCTGTTCTACTACCTCTTTTTTTCGCTCTTCCGGAAGATTAGTTCTTTGGGCAGCACCTGTAATTGCTCTTCTAATCTTTTCAGCATCAAAGGGTTCCCTTGTTCCGTCTTTTTTTATAACAAAGTTAGCCATAATCACTAAATCTTTTTAATTAATTCTCACCGACCTTTGTTTGTTATTATTCTTTTTTTTATTCTAATTTTAATAAACAAGACTATACTACCTACCATACCAATTAAAAAAACCAAAGGAGAAACAAAAATCGCAATAATAAAGGAAAATACATGGAAAACCTCCATTAAATAGCTAAGTGCAGCAATACGACTAGTAATTATAGCTAAAGCATAGAAAGCATTATGTAAAAAGATAAAGATAAAAATTCCTGCAGCAGAAATTCCTGTTAATATTAAAAACTTTTTTAATTTTCCTTCTACTTTCTCCTTTATAGTCAAAAATGTCAATGCTATACCCAACAAAGAGAAAATAATAAATGGTAATAAAAAAAGAAGAGGTCCTCTAAATAACCCTCTAACTGCTGGAATAAAAAATTCACTTACTATCAAAAGAAAAACCCCTACTAATGCCCAAAAGATTGATATTAGGGATTTCTTCATTACAATATCATACCACAAAAGAGCCCACAGCAATAACAAGCTAAATCAAATTTAGTCTTGCTTTTTTTCCCGGTTTGCTAAATGAAGTGCCTGGTCTCTTGCCCACCCTTCTGCTTTTCTTCCAACCTCTTTATATTTTGGAAATATCCATTTTAAAGTTGGTAAAATAATTTCTGTTAAACCAAGCCCAAGACACATAATTCCTATATTTATATCTCCTCTCTTTTTCCATAAGTAAAAACCCAAAAGCATAATTAACACTCCTACTATTGAAAGAAGAATAAATATTAATATGTACTTAATTCTTTCCTGTTGCCTCTTTTTGCTTGCTAATTTTTTGACTAAAGCTACAAAAAAAGTATTTTTCTTTTTGTGCTCCTGGGTAAGCTCTTCTTCCAAATTCACTGTTCTCTGTTCCATCTGTTGAATCTGCTCCTCTTTTATAATCTTTTTCCGTTGTAAGACTCTTTTAATATCCAAAGCTAATTCTCTGTCGTATCTTGATTTACCAAGCATGCGTGCCCTAGCAATCTTATTAGCTAAGGCCTTAATCTCTTCCTTTGACAATTCTTTAGACCTTTCCTCAATATCAATAAGTTCAATAACGTCTTCAACCATATACAAGTCTTCTGTAACTTGAATTTCCGACTCAATCAATTTACTGAGCAGAGGAGCAAAATTATATGGATCATACTTGGGACCAGTATCATAAATTGCCAATAACTGGATCATTGTACCCAATGAAAGCCATGCTGGAAAATAAGTGATAGACCATCTCCGCGAAAGACTCTGCATAGATCGGTCGGCCGTTAGAATCCAGGTTTTTGGATTACTTTTCCGTAGAAAATCAACAACGGCATCTAAAGCCACATCGTGGTAAATAGAACTTTTTCGTTTCGGCCAGGAATAATACTTTAACCATTCTTTTTCTACCTCCCTCTGCCTTTCTGTATAATTTTCACTTTCCTTGGCTACTCTATCAATTTCTGGATTATCCTCCATCTTGATTTTAAGATTTCCCATTCTAGTAGGAGGATTTTTAATCTCTTCAAAAAAGGCTTTGTAATCTTTTACGGTATCATAATTTCTTGCAATTGCTGCTAAAGCAAATTGGTCTCTCGAATCCTTCATTATTTCTCTGAAAGTTTTCTTGGGTAAAATTTTCAGGAGCTTTATTAGTTTTTCTCTCTCCCTCTTTACTACAGTATCGTATTCTTCCTTTGTTCTTTTAGTAATACGTAAAGTAACTCCTATATCTTTTAAGGATTCAGCTATGCCAAAAAACCTTTTATCGTTAGGATTCTCCCTCAATACTATCCCAAACAACATATTTGTATCAAAAAATAGTTGTCCGCCTCTAAATTTATTAATTGCCATTGGGTCTGGTCCTACACCGGCAACTACTAATTTCGCAGAAAGCATAGCTTGGGCATATGACCAAATCTGGGCTGTATTTATCTGCTCATTAGAACTTAGCAAAAACTGACGGAAACCAGTTAGAAGCTCTTTTGAATAAGATTCCAAACCGCATTTCTTAATTGAATGAGAAAGTATTTTTTCTAAAAAGCTTTTTGCTGGTAATTCAACTATTTTCTTACAATAAATGGTCTTTACCCATATTTCGCCGTAAGCACCAAAAAAATCTGCACAGGCGGACCTAAACCATTCAACCAGTCTTTTGTAATCAATTTTTCTGCTAAAATAATTCTCTAAAATCTTTTTAGTCCTCAATTGGCTGTTTTTTAAATCATTGCCTATTTGCTCTATTGCTTTATTTGTTAAAAACCACCGGTCTATTGATTCCTGCCAAATTACAGCTTCTTTATCTTTTAAAAATTCGAGTCCCTCTAAAATATCATCTTTTGGCATTTTTTTAACCTCAACCAGACGAGCTACCTCTTCAGCGATTTCTTCAAATATAAGTCCCCTTCCATTTTTGACAAAAAGTACCTTTGCAATAATTTCACCTATGGCTCGTGCCCGTAGAGAAGCTGAGCCCAAATCATAATACAAATGAATAGAAGTTAATAGGTGTTTAAGTAAGTCGGCGGTCATAATACTTTATATTATATTACATCTGTAAAAAAAGTCAAAAAATTATACTGGTTCAGGTTTATACTATATAAATCTAAACAGCTTTAAAAAAAACTGTCCAGCGATGGACTTTCTGCTTAGCTATTTATATTCTGGGCATACCCCCACTCTGTTACTCGCTATATCTTCATTTTTTAAGCTCACTTAAAATTGCTTCAAACCCCGTAGTAGAAATTTGACAAATGTTTTATGAAGTAAAACATAAATATACCAAAGGCAGTCAAATTTTCACTACGGGACAAATGGTTTCCCTGGAACTGAAAGTAATAATCCATCCTCTAAATCATTCATTATTCTAACATAACCATTTAAAGCATGACATACCGAATCAGTTCTTACATATTTATTTTGTTCATTCCAAAAAACACCTCCCATTGCCCTTTTTGGATTTTTAAGAAAAAAGGTGTTTTCTTCTGAATAGGTATTCTGAATAAGTAATCTCATTGCCTTTATCGCAGAATCTTTATACTTATTACAATCTTCTTTGCTTGCTTCCACGCCAAATTTTGGTGCAGGGATGAATTCTTTGCAGAATATATATGTTTCCACCATCACTTCACTTATCCAGCCAATTCCGCTTGTTGAATATACTTCACCCCAGCCACCATAATGTAAAAGGTTATCCATGTCATTTTTTTGATTTTCTAAAACTTTTTCACTTAGTTCAAAAATTATGTTTTTATAATAATCAACTTGACTTACTCTATAAAAATCCATTAATGACATTACTACCCAAGAATTTGATATTGGATTTTTCTCTCGATATTCGCCTTTAATATAACCTTTTTCTTTTTCATATTTCTCTGCGAACAGTCTTGCAATTCCTTCAGCAGTATCATAATACTTTTTATCTTGGGTAACTTGAAAAAGCTTAGAGAGAGCAGAAAGCACTTGGCCGTTGTAAAGAAGGGACTCTTTATCACCGTACACCCATTTCCCATCTGAATATCTTACATAGGATCTCATGCTTCCATCTGGTTTCTGCATTGTAGTTAACCAATCACCAGCCAATTTCGCAGATTCCAAGTATTTTGAGTCGCCGGTTAAATCATATAATCTTAATAATGTAAATATAGTTAATGCACTTGTCCCAACTACAAATTTCTTTTCTCGTTCCTTGCTGTCTAAATAATAAGAATAATGAAAGGCGCCGTACCTTTCATCTTCCTCATCTTTGTTTTGCATAAAAAAAAGAAAGTTGCCCCAATCGGGCATATATTCTAAAATTCTCTCGTCCCTTTCCAAGTCATAAATATATAAAAAAGTATATATAATTGAAGCAGAATATACAGTATGCAGTCTATCTTCGAAATCATCATTCAGAACATCATATTTTTTATAGAAACCATACTCATTTTTATTCATTACCCTGTATAAAAATTCTTTTCCTTGTTCAATTTTCTGACGAATTAACTCTTTGTTTAAATTTCGGATTACTACTAAATCTCCAATAAGTTCTTTCCCTTTCCCGTCATATTCTACAAAAGAAAACTGATTTGGAGGAATTAAAAATTTGACCAAAAATATTACATCCTTAAGATCTTTTTTAGTTAAGTTTTCGCACCTCTCATCATTAAAAGCAACTTTTGTTGCTTCAGCTAAAGCAAAAGATAATATTTCATCTTCTCCTTTCCCACTCCCTTTTATTTCTCCCTGATGATATATGGTTATATAAGGAACCCAATTACCTCTAATTCCTAATTCTTCCGGGTATTTTATCACTTGTTCATCAAAGTAATTCTCAGCTACCTCTCTCACAAATTTTATAGTCAGATTTCTAAATTGCTCGCTATCACTCGGATATTCCCGGATATTAATCTCATTATTAATATCCATTTCACCTTCTTCTGGTTTATTTATCTCAGAAAATTCAGTAAAAGGAACCTTCTGTTTCGCTAATAACCAAATTCCTCCGCCAACAATGGCAGTTAAAATAACAACGATTAAAATATATTTCCAATTAGCTCGGGAATCTTTAAGAAAATTCATACTGTTTCATTATAATCCGTAATGCTCCACAAAACAAAATCCCGAGAAAATATTTCTCGGGAAATCAAACCCTTTTAGTAGACAATATTAGAACTTATCTGGCGAAATTTAAAATAAAAGAAAAAAGCCAATAGAGAATTCCCTATTGGCTTTTGTCGTCATATTTACTTACAAACAGGATTTTTAAGTTTAAAGGATGTATATCATAAAAGTCTAAAATTTTATCAAACTCCCATTGATACCTTTTCTCCTAAAATCTCAAATTTCTGAAAGGTCTCACAACGTGTGTTAATCCATTGGTCAGATTGCTCGTGATTCATAAGGGTATTTTTAACCTCTGTTAAAAATACCATATGTTCTTCTACTTTTACTACGGTACCCTTCAAACGTTGAGAAGAACCTATCCATATAACTGTTACTCTCTTTCCTATCAAAGATTCCATTTGAATTCCTTTCACTTTTAAATTTTAAAATAACCTTCTTTAATATAACAAACTTTATAGCTTTTGTCAACCCCTGTCGCTTCAAATCTACTAATTTATGAAAAAAAACAACAAAAAAAACAGGACTTTTGACCCTGTTTTCACTACTCGGCTCCGGGGCTACGATTCGAACGTAGATCACGAGAGCCAGAATCTCGGGTGCTACCATTACACCACCCCGGAATACTTAAACTTCCAAATATTTTCTGATAGCAATGATACTTGAAACTACTCCCAGGCCTACGCCAGTAAAAATCTGAATTAAAAATAACAGGCCGAGACTACCGATAAAAGAATTAAAAATATTAAAGCCAGGTAACAAAATTTCCAGTTTTGGGCTTAAAAAGAAAAGAGCTCCAGTAAAAATTAAAAGGGTAATTAGGGCTGCAGCAAAACCAGAAATTGCCCCTTGAACTAGAAAGGGTCCCCGAATAAACCAGTTGGAAGCTCCAACTAATCTCATAACTGAAATTTCTTCTTTTGAATTATAAATTGCTAATCTTATAGTATTGAAGGCAACTAAAATCGCAACTATAGCCAATATTAGGGAAAAACCAATTCCAGTTTTGTTAATAGTAGAAGTTATGGAAAAAATTCTTTCAATTACCGGTTTTCTCTGATAATAGTCAACTTTATCAATTAGATTTTTATAGGAAGAGGTTTCCAAAAAATTTGTTACTGTTATATATTGACTGGCTTCCCAGGCCTTAATATTTAAAGAAGCCAAAAGAGGATTCCCTACCTCAGCCAAAGACTCCATAATAACCTGGTTATCTTTATATCTCTGGATAAAACGCTCCAAAGCGGTTTCGCGAGAAACATATTCAACATTTTTCACTTCTGGAATTTTGTCAATTTCTTCTCTAAGCTGCAAAATATCTTCTTCCTGAGTAGCTGCTTTAAAATAGACACTAATATCAACCTTTTCCTGAAGGCTCGAGATTAAAAATTGGCTTATATCTCTAAAAAGGAAAAGCGAGGTCACCAAAGAAATAGTCATCACCATAATAAAAATAGTAGCTAAAGAAAGCCCTTTATTACGGGAGAAATTTAACCAGCCAGAACGAATTATTCTTTTAAGCGAAATAAGCATAATTGAATTTCTAAATTTAAAATTTAAAAAATGAATCTTCCCCTCTCCTCATCCCTGATAATCCGGCCTTGTTCTAAGGTTATCACCCTCTTTCCCAGAATATTGATAATTTGCTTATCATGGGTGGCTAAAATAACAGTGGCACCAAGTTCATGAATTTTTAATAAAAGCCGAATGATATCCAAGGTATTATAAGGATCAAGGTTACCGGTTGGTTCATCAGCTAAAATCACTTCCGGCCGGTGGATTAAAGCCCTGGCAATGGCTACTCTTTGACGCTCACCTCCAGAGAGTTCCTCAGGAAAATTATAAGCTCTACTAGTTAAACCAACGATTTCCAGGACTTCTTGCACATTCCTTGATATTTCTTCTTCACTGGCCCCCATTACTTCCATCACATAAGCAATATTTTCACAGGTTGTTTTTGAGGGAAATAATTTATAATCTTGGAAAATCGTTCCAATTCTTCGCCGGAGCTTAAAAAAATCTGCTGGCTTTATTTTATGAACATCTTGACTGTCAAAAAAAACCCGGCCTTTAGTTGGTTTTTCTTCGGCCAGGAGTAATTTTAATAAGGTTGTTTTGCCAGCTCCCGACCTACCGACAATTGAAACAAACTCTTTTTTATTTACTTTAAAAGAGACATCCTCTATGGCAATAGTCGTTTCCCCAAACGAATGAGGAGGATAAATTTTGGTAATATTTTGAAATTGAATCATTATATTTTTATTTCAGCCTCAATAAATTTATCCAAATTTCCATCTAATACTCCCTCAATATCTGAGGTTTGAACTTTTGTTCTCAAATCTTTTACCAGTTTGTAAGGATGCAAAATATAAGACCTAATTTGATTTCCCCAACTGGCCGAGATTTGTTTTCCTTTAATTTCCTTTAATTTTTTTTGGCGCTCTGCCTCTTTTAACTGATAGAGTTTGGCAGTTAAAACTTTCATCGCTTTTTCTCGATTTACTCCCTGGAGTCTTTCTGCTTGGGAAGCTGCCTGAATCCCGGTTGGAAGATGGGTAATCCTCACTGCCGATTCCCGTCGATTAACATATTGGCCACCGGGACCCGAAGATCTAAAGGTCTCTAATTTTAGGTCTTCTGGTCTAATTTTTATTCCAGGTTCCTCTTCCTCAGAAATCTCAGGTAAAACTTCAACTAAAGCAAAAGAGGTATGGCGAAGATTTTTAGCTGAGAAGGGAGAAATTCTCACCAGTCTGTGAACCCCGGTTTCTCTCTTCAAAAAACCATAAGCAAAATTTCCTTTAATTTCCAAGGAGACTTGTTTTGTCCCGATTCTTCCTTCAGGGCCTCCTCCTTCTCCAAAAGATTGACTCAAAATTTTTGTTTTATATCCTTTCAAAACACAGTATCTTTCATAAGTCCTAAGTAGCATTGTTACCCAATCTTGAGAGTCCTGTCCTCCTGCTCCAGCTGAAATTTCTAAAATAGCATTTCCTTTGTCATATTTTCCAGAAAGAAAAACTCGGAGCTCTTTTTGCTTTAATTCTTTCTTGAAATTTTCAATTTTCTTTCCATCCTTCTCTTCTTTTAATAATTCCAGTTTAATCTCTAATTCGTCAAACTCTTCTAATTGTTCCCTTATTTTTGCTATTTCCTGACTGGTTTTTCTCGCTTTTTCTTTATCTTGCCAAAAATCTGGTTTTTCTGTCTTTTTTTCTAATTCTTTAATTTTTTCTCTCTTCTCGGCAATGTCAAAGACAGTCCATCAAATGATGGAGTTTAGATTGAAGTTCCTTTAATTGTAAAACTATATCAGTCATTTTCTTTTTTAATTTAACATAATTTTAAAAAAAGTAAATCCCTAATTCTTAGCCGGGAGAGAGATTCGAACTCTCGACCTATGGTTTACGAAACCATTGCTCTTCCACTGAGCTATCCCGGCCTAAGCGGGATACGGGAATTGAACCCGTGTTTTCACCTTGGGAAGGTGACGTTGAACCTCTCAACTAATCCCGCAAGGATTTAGCTCTTATCCGCGGTGGCCCGAACTATCTCTGTCTGTCGGTATCAAATACCGACAGACATACCGACAGACAACTAATCCCGCGACTTACCAGAATTTTAGCTTTTCTAAGAACCTTTCCAAAATTCCTTTTTCTTCTTCTTCTTTAACTTCTTTTTCTTCTTCTGGAGGTGGTAAAACTACTACCACCTCTTCTCCTGGTTTTTTAAGACCGAGGCTTTCTCGAGCCACTTCTTCTAAATAACTTTGGCTTGAAGTCTGAGAAATTCCGGCCTTCAATTCTTGATTTTTTTTCTCTAAAACTTGAATTTCTTCTTGTAAATTCCTAACTTGAGAAGTGAGCCCTGACCTTCTCTGATTTATTCTCCAATTAGAAATGATTAGAAAACCTATCGCTAAAAAAAATAATAATATGAGAAATACAGAAAAAAGTATTGTCTGGCGAGAACGCCCCTTTTTAAATTTCCTTATTCTTTGTATCATAAGATAATGATCAAGACTAAAGCGAAAACAATTTTTAAAATAGTTTGGATTATTTTAATCTCTCTGGTTGTTTTGAGTATGGTCGCCTTTTTATTAGCTCCCTTATTATAGCATCATCGCTTTATTTGGTGAATTGCCTTAAAATTGAAGATTTAATAGTTTTGAGCTCTGAAGATTTTAAAAATCCGGTGCCTACTGTGTAAATAAAAACTCCTACCAGGCCGGCAAAGATTGTCTGGCAGAAAACTCCAAAAAAAGTCTGCATATTGACAAAAATAGCTACAATTTTAAGGGCTAAATAAACAAAAGGTATCATTAAAATGCCAGAAAGAAGAATTTTTTTAAGAGAGTGGTAAATCTCTTTTTGTTTAAAATCTCCAATTTTTCTGTATAAAAAAGTTAAAAGCAGAGATATTTGAAATATCCCTGATATGGACAGTGCTAATGGAAGACCAATGACGCTTATATTTTTAATCCCCTGAAGTTTAAAAAAATTTACCATGAAATTCTGAAAAAGATTTGGAAACTTTAAAAGCCAGACAAATAGAAAACATAAAATAATATTTAAAATCATTGAGAAAATAGCAATTATTACCGGGGTTTTGGTGTCCTGAAAAGAAAAAAAGGCTCGAGCAGTAAGAGGAATAAGACTGGAGGCAAAAAGAGCGAAGGAAAAAAGACCAAGAGAAGCTGCTGTCAGTCTTGTTTCCAGCCAACCGAATTGACCCGTTCCCAAAATAAGTCGAACTAATTGGGCTCTTAAAACAAACATCAAGATACTGACTGGAATTATTAAAAAGAGAATCTGCCGAAAAACCGATGAGAAACTTTCAAGAAATTTTTCTTTTTGCTGGCGTATCCAGGCTCGAGATAGAGTTGGAAAAGCAGCTACGGCAAAGGAAACCCCGATTACTCCAACCGGAAACCACTGAAGATTGTTAGAAAAGTTAAAAATGGCAATACTTCCGGAAGCCAGGGTTGAGGCAATAGCGGTAATGACAATTAAATTTAGATGATAAGAGGCCTGGCCAATAGTTCTTGGAATCATTAACCTAAAAATTTTTCTTAGGCCAGGGTATTTAAAATTAAAAAAGGGTCGATAGCAATATCCTGAGGCCTTAACCGAGGGAATCTGAATAAAAAGGTGCAAAAAAGCCCCTAAAATTACACCGTAAGCTAATCCAAAAAGGCCAAAAATAGGAACAAAAAATAAAATACCTGAAATGATGCCTAAATTATATAAAATTGGAGCTAGAGAATAAACTAAAAATCTATTGAAATATTGTAAAATTCCAGAAAAAATGCTGGAAATACCAAATAAAATCGGGCTCAAAAACATTATTCTGGTCAGGGCGATTGTCAGGGCTTTTTGTTCAGGCCCAAAACCCGGAGCGACAAAATTAATAATAAAAGGGGTAAAAATAGCCAATATCAGACAAATAAAAATAAGTAAAATTAAAAAGCAATTTAAGACATTATTTATCAGTTCCCAGCCTTCTTTGGAGTTTTTCTGAAAATATTCAGAAAATACTGGTAAAAAAGCGGCGGTAATTCCTCCGACAATCAAAATTCCATAAACAAAATCGGGAATTCGAAAAGCGGCAAAATAAATATCTAGCTCAATCCCTGCTCCAAACCTCCCGGCTAAAAGCCTATCTCTTATCAATCCTAAAATGGCGCTAATTCCGGCCGATAACCCAAGTAAAACAGCAGCGAAAGTAACGGTCTTTGTCTGAGAATTTAAAAAACGATTAAAATTCATATTAATTCGCCTAACTAATATATCATTATATCCTTGACAGAAAAAATTTAAAGGGGTAAAATGAATATGTCCTAGCAAGTTGAGTGATTGCTCTCTTTTTCTAATCAGAGAAAGGGGGAGGAAAGTCCGAACTCTTACTAGTTTTAAAACTGGTTAAAATGGTAACGGGCAATACCCGTACGTCGCGAGACGAGGGATGCGAACAGTGACGCCTCAAATCGTAAGACAAGAGGCATCCAGTAATTAGGATGAATCCCGGAGGTAACTTCGGGAGTGAAACGGTTAAATTCCTACCCAAGAGCAAGAACAAAGCCCCGCAACTTTTTACGCAAAGTTAAAAGGGTTCAAAGTAGTTCGCTTGAGTTTTGGGGTAACCCAAAACCTAGATAGATAATCACAGCCGAGCAGATAAATTTTTCTCGGTACAGAATTCGGCTTACAGACTTGCTGGGACACCAAAAAAACAGAGAACCGTTCTCTGTTTTTTTGATTTCTTTCTAAAATAGTTTCTGAGCTTTACTCTGACTATCTAAAGCCTCATTGACCAATTTGTCAGCTTCCTTATTTTTGTTGCGAGAAATAAGTTTAAATTTAACTTTTTTGAAATCAATCTTTAAATTCCAGACGCTAATGAATAAAGGCTGAATTTTTGAATCAAGAACTTTATATTCTCCCTTTAATTGTTTTATTAAAAGTTCGGAGTCTAATCTTAATTCAATTTCTGAGGATTTGGCTAATTTTTTTCCAAAGACAGCTTTAAATTTTTTTAAGGCAAAAATCACTGCCTGATATTCAGCCTCATTATTGGTAGCTCTACCAAGATACTCAGAATATTTTTTAACAATTTGGTCTTTTTCATTACAAAATAGAAACCCAATTGCCGCCGGCCCAGGGTTGCCTCGAGAGCCACCGTCTGTGTAAATAATTATCTTTTTCATGCCTTTTCAAAATATTTAATTAAACATTCTTTAAATTCTTCTAAATTCTCATTTTCTAATGAAAAACCGGCAGCTACAGGATGACCTCCATAGGTTTCCAAAAGCTGACGGCAACTCATCATAGCCTTCACTCCATCTAATCCCTTGGGTATTCTTACCGTTCCCTGGCTTTTTTTGTTTCCTTTTTTGAAAAGAAAAGTAGGTTTTTTGTATTTATTACAAATTATTGAAGCTACCTGGCTGAGAAAAATTAATTCCCAATTAGATTTTCCTTTAAAAATAATTTCTTCATTTGTTTCTAAAATCTCCTCTTCAAGGCCCTGAACCATTTCCTTTATTTTTTCTTTTTTTAGTTTATTTTTCTTTAAAAGTTTTTCGATAATCTTTTTTGCATCTTTCGAAGAGGAACTTGCCAAAACTCTAAAGCTAGCTGGCATTTTATTCTCAACATCCCTGACGTTTAAAATAGAAATTATTTTAGAGATTTTCTGACGGAAATTGAGATAATTTTTCTCTTGGAAAGCAAAAGGGATGCTATTTAAAAATACTTTAATTCCTGGTCGCCAGGAATTTTCTAATGACTCTAAGCCCTCCGCTATAAAAAGCTGATTTTCATTCTCTTCCGGCATCATATCGGCGATAGTTCCCAAAGCCACTAATTCCAAGAAATTTCTTCTCATTACTTCTGACATTTTTCCTTTTAAAAGAAGCCTGGAAAGCCTAAAAATTATTCCTACGTTAGCTAGTCCTTTAAATGGATATCTATCTCCTTTTTGTTTGGGATCAACAATAATTTGGGCCTTAGGTAATTTATCTAAAATTTGATGATGGTCAATAATTATTACTTCAAAGCCTAAACTTTTAGCTATTTTCACTTCTTCAAAATTCCCAATTCCACAATCTAAGGCAATCAACAAAGCAGGGGCAATACTTTTTAAAAAATCAAGGGCTGTTTTATTTATTCCGTATCCTTCTTTTTCTCGATCGGGAAAATAAAGTGCCGAAACCTCTCCGCCCAAATTTTGAATACTTTCTTTTAAAATAATTACCGAGGTTGCTCCATCCAAGTCGGCATCACCATAAATAATAATTTTTTCCTTCCTTTTTATAGCTTTTAAAATTCGCTCAGCTGCTTTTTTTAGATTTTTTATTTCCATAAAGCCTCTATTCCCGGTAGTTTTTCACCGCTCAAAAATTCAAGCATTGCCCCACCACCGGTGGAAACATGATCAAATTTATCTAAGAGATTAAATTTATTTAAGGCCGAGATGACATCTCCTCCGCCAACAATTTTAAAAGCCGAATAATTTCTGGCAATGGTTTTGGCTATTTCTTTTGTTCCTTTTTCAAATTGCTTTTTCTCATACATTCCCAGAGGGCCCGACCAGATAATCATTTTAGCTTCTTTAATTATTTCAGAAAAAATTTTGATTGTTTCTGGACCAATATCATAAAACCCTTCTTCTTCTTTTACTATTCCCGGAGCTGACTGTCTGATATAACCCTCCTCTAATCCTCTTTCAACATCAGCTAATGAAACAACTCCATCAATTGGCAAATGAAGTCTGGGATTAGTTAAATTAATTTTTTCAATTTTCCTCATTACTTCAGAACTCTCTGGCAATCCCTTGCCAATCAAAACCCCTTTTAGTTTTAAAATAGCATTAGCAATTTCTCCTCCTAAAAGTAAATGGTCAGCTTTTTTTAAAAAATTTTCAATTACCTTAATTTTAGTAGAAATTTTTACCCCGCCGATTACCGTTATTAAAGGCCGCCAAGGATTTTCCAAAACTTTAGAAAGAACTTTAACTTCTTTTTCAAGCAAAAACCCGGCTCCAGAAGGCAGATATTTTGGTATTCCTGCAACTGAAGCATGCGCTCTATGACAAGCACCAAATCCATCATTAATATAGATATCGGCTAATTCTGAAAAGGCTTTAGCAAAATTTTCCTTATTTTGCTCTTCTTCTTCATAAAATCTGAGGTTTTCCAAAAGAAATACTTCTCCAGCTTTCATATTTTCTATTTCCTTTTTTACTTTCTCTCCCAGGCAGTCATCTAAAAATTTCACCTTCAGCTCTAATAATTCCTCTAATCTCAGAGAAACAGGTTTTAAACTATATTTTTTCTCTTTGGCTTTTGGTCTTCCCAAATGGCTGATTAAAATTATTTTAGCCCCCTTCTCTTTTAAATATTCAATAGTAGGTAGGGACTGTTTAATTCGGAAATCATCACCTATTGCTCCCTTTTCATCAAAGGGAACATTAAAATCACATCTAACCAATACTCGTTTATTTTTAAAATTAAAATCTTTTAATGTTTTCATAATTATTGCTTTTTTCTTTTTTTCAGGGATTCTTCCAGGGTTTTTTTTAATTCTTTTAAGTCAACGGTTTTTCTTTTTTTCGCTTTTTCGGTTTTTTCTCTCTCAGAAGTTGTTTTTTTTGAGGGTAAAAAAGAAACGGGCTCCTTTTTAATTGCCTCTTTCAAGGAGATAGCTTCACTTTTTCCTTCTTCTTTTTCTCTTTCTATTTTTTTTCGGCAGGATTTACAATAAACCGGCCGGACCCCATCGGGACGAAAGACAACCTTGGTCCATTTTCCGCAGAGAGAGCACTTGGCATCATAAAGAACCGGGGAAGCTGGCTGGGAAGTAACCGGGAGCTCTAAATTTCCTAACCAGCGCTTAATTTTTTCCTCAACAACCTGCCGAGAAGTCCCATATCTTTCGCGGGAAACTTTAATAATCTTCTCTCGATTCGATTTCTCCGGTTTTAACATTGGAGGCAAGGTTTCAGCCGAGAAAGGTCTGCCGGCTATTCCGTCAATCATTAATTTCAAATAGATATTATATTTTCCAAGATTAACCAGGTCGGTTGCTGTAAATTCAGGAACAAATTCTTTTTCCAGATATTCAGCATCTTCAGCTCCAACTCTAAAAGAAACTATTGTTCCGACATTGCCGAAAACAGCATCCCGTACCTCTTCTTCCATCTGAGCAATGTATTGATGCCCTAAAACTAAAGACAACCTATATTTTCTTGCCTCAGATAAGATATTAACAAAAGATTCAGTGGCAAAGTTCTGAAATTCATCAACGTATAAAAAGAAATCTCGTCTCTTCTCCTCAGCTGTATCTACCCTTGACATTGCGGCTAACTGCACTTTGGTAATCAAAAGAGCTCCCAAAAGCAAGGAATTATCCTCGCCCACTTTTCCTTTAGATATATTAGCAATTAATATTTTTCCATCATCCATTAGTTCTCTCATATTAATCGAAGATTGAACCTGACCAATAATATTCCGAATTAAGGGGGCGGAAATAAACTGCCCAACTTTATTCTGAATGGCGGCTGTTGCTTCAACTTCGTATCTCTGGGTGTAACGAGCAAATTCAGTAACCCAAAAAGATTTAACCACCGGATCGGTAATTCTCTCCACCACCTTTTTTCGAAAATCGGGATCAGCCAGCATTCGGTTTACTCCAAGCAGGGTTGAGCCCGGATATTCAAGCAAGGCCAAAATGGAATTGTTCAAAATATATTCCATTCTGGCTGACCAAACATCGGGCCAGATTTTTTTAAAAACCCCCATTAGGCCCGAAGCCACCAAATGCCTGTGCTCTAAATCAACTTTTTCCATAACATTGAAAGCGATGGGATAATTTAAATCAGCCGGATTAAAATAGATAACATCATTAACTCTATTAGGAGGAATGAAATTTAAAAGGTTTTCAGCAGCCTCTCCGTGGGGATCGATAAAACCAATTCCCTTGCCCTGCTTTATGTCCTGGATTGCCATATTTTCCATCATCACTGTTTTGCCCATACCGGTTTTCCCAACAACATAAATATGCCGACGTCTATCGTCGGTTTTTATACCGAATTTTTTCCTGATATTACGGAAAGTGGTTTCAGCAAAAAAAATTATATCATCATTCATAAACCCTACGAATTAGTACGAATATACGAATTTTCTAAAGTGAGGCAACTGCTGAGGAGAACATCCGGAGCGAGCGGCCATGGTTCCGCCGAAGGCGGAGAGCGAGCGAGGACTAAGCAGAATTTCTCGGTGGGAAATTCTGCGGTTCTCCGAAGCAGATTGCCGAACGATTACTCAGTTGGTAGTCTAGGGGGCGCCTCTCCTTTTTTAGCTTCAACTCGAGGAATAGCAGGAGCGGGAGCGACAATTCTGCCAGGGAAATGAAATAAGGTGGCTAATTCCTCGGTATTTAAAACATAGGTCCATCCCCCTCTGGGAAACAAAGGAGGCCATCTCTTCTGATAGTATCTAAACAGCCTTCTTTTCCTTATATATACTCTCCTTTTATCTAAAAACCAGAAGGGAACTGATTTTACTTTAGTGAATACCCTTTTGTCGGGTTTGAAGCCGCCGAGGTTCTCAGTAGAAACCTCTTTAAAAAAACCAAAAGCAAATCTCGCAGTTGGTTTAAAAAAGATATCTCGCTTTCCAAGATAGATAAACCTTATATGGCAATCAAAAGCAAATTTGCCAATTTTTTCCTCAATGGATGCCACTATCTCTCTTTCTCCGGGAGTAAGTTTCATTTCCGGAGGGATAATTTCTTTTTCCTCTACAGGAGCTGCTCCCGGCGGCTTTCCAGTGATTAAAACTTCAGCAGCTTCTTGAACCATCGGTTTGGACCTTGGTTTTTCCGGCCTTCTAACCAACTTATCCTTTATTTCCAATCCTTCTTTTATCCAGGGTATTTCTTCTCTGATTGGTGTAGCTCTAATCTGAAGCCAGAGCTGCTCCCCTCCTTTAAGAGCTGCCATTCCCTCAAGAAGCCCAGCTAAAGGATCAATTCTTTTTTCTTCTTTAATTTCTCTTTCTAATTCAAACTTAGGATAGGTTTTAATTGGATAGGGATTTGGCTTAGTATTAATAAAACTCGTGCCCCAGCAATCCCAATCTTTATTGGGAACATCCTGGGGAACCTGTTTAGTATAATCTTCAACTTCAAAAATCTCTGCCTCCGGGTATTGAGAGTAAATATTTGATTCAATAATGTTTCGATATATCTTAGGCGCCCTGATATAAAAATGAACTTCACCGCCTAAGCTGACAATTTCAAGAGAAATGGATAATTGAAATATCCCTTCTAACCATTTTTCTCTCCAGGTGATAACATCATGAATAGCATGGAAACCAGCAAAGACCTGCTCCATGGCTTTGATTGGTTTCAAAACCTCTTTTGGCATTCTAATCTCGAGTAAAACCTTGTCTATAGTGCTATCCCATTTTTCGTTAATAAGGTAAAAATAAAGAATTCGAAATGGTCGCCAAAATAAAAAAGGCAACAATAGCCACCACCAGGTTTTGAAAATTAACCAAACCTTTTCTAAAATCGGTACAGAAACCATTATTAAATCTGGAATCTCTAAAGGCATCTTAGTATCAGATTTCTCTGACAGTATATTTTCCCTTGGGGTTTCTTAAAAAATATTCTTTGTTGTTTAAATTTAGTAAAATTGTATTTTCTTTGACAAGGCGCTGTTTTAAAACATTTTCAACAATTTCTTCTTTCGAAAGGGGTTCTCTTTTTTCTTTTAAAATTTTAGAAATAATATCTTTTACTACTCCGCTTTCATATCCCCACTCCCTCAAGGCATAAAGTCCTCGGCCAACTAAAACAAATCTGGGGTCTCGGATTAATTCGTTATGAACGCTCTGGAGATTTGGATGAAAAAACTTCCATCCCAGATTCGCCTTGCCAATAAGCTGAGTTATTTTAGTAAAATGGAGGGGACTATCTTCCTTTTTTAGAATTAAATAAGCTTTGTCTTTAATCCCCCTGGGATTAATCTCTGGCCAATCTTTTAAGCCAAATAAACCTTGTTGATTTTGCTGTATTATTTTTGAAATTTCAAGGAAAGATTGTAAAGCCTGGGAACTCAAGCAATTGACGGTTTGTTTTTCTAAATCTTTTCCAAAAATTTGATAAGGTTCAAGCTCTTCTATAATTAGAGAGGATTTTTTCTCCCCAAGAATATTATAAAAAGAACCTATTGCCTTTTTGGCAAGAGCTAAAACGTTGGAATCTACTGCCCATAAAGAATGAAAGTTCTTAGTCTCTGAAATCCTGGTAAAGGAAGGACTCAAAGTCAGCAAAAAGAAAACATGATTTTGAAGCCTTTTGCCTCCAAAAAGATTAAGAAATAAATCTTCTTTCTTTAAACCGCCTGTAGCTTTAAGCTGATCAGCAAAATACTGGAAAATTTCTTGATATTCCCCTATTTTTGGCTTCAAGTTCGCTATCCCATCCGCTTCAATCTGGCGAACCCTCTCTCGAGTAATACCAAAACTCTTCCCAATCTGCTCTAAGGTTTCCTTTTGGCCGGATTTTTTTAAACCGAAACGGCGTAAGATAACATCTTTTGTTCTTTGAGGTAAATCGCTGGCTAAATCTTGACAAATTTTAATGTAATTAAAGCTCATATTAGTTTATTTAAGCATGCTTAGGGCATTTGGTCAACCCCGCTTTCGCCATTTTGACCAATTGGCCAATAGGGGGCTGGCAATAAAAATTGAAGAATAAACACCGCATAATACTCCAATAATCAAAGTTAAAGAAAAATATCTTAAAGTCTCCCCCCCAAAGAAAAAGATAGCTGCCAAAACAAATAAGGTAGTTAAAGAAGTGTTAATTGATCGAACCAAAGTTTGGTTAAGACTTTTATTTACTGTTTCTTCAAAACTTAGAGCTCTTATTTTCCAGAGATTTTCTCTTATTCTATCAAAAACTACCACTGTATCATTAATAGAATAACCCAAAACCGTAAGCAGGGCGACAACCACCGGAATAGTTATTTGAATGCCATAGATTTTTCCCAAAACTGAAAAAACCCCTAAAGGTATTAAAACATCATGGAAAAGAGCTAAAAGAGCAGCAATTCCATATTGCCAAGATTTAACTGGTCGAGAAACTCTTCTAAAGGCAAAGGCAATATAGAGAACTATTGCCAACAAAGAAAGTATTATAACAATTTTAGTAGTTTTCTTTAATTCACTGCCAATCGCTGGCCCAATTGCTTCAAAACGTTTTTCCTCAACTTCATTGTTCTCCTTTAACTTTTGCAAAACCTCCTGATGAGTATTTTCTGAAATATCTTTCATTCTCAAAATCACTCCCCTTTCTCCTGTAGGCTGAACGTGAATTTTCCCCAAATCAATGTCACCCAGTTTCTCCTTTATTGTCTTATTTGAAGGCCTTTCCTGTTTGTATTCCACTTCCAAAATACTTCCGCTGGTAAAATCAATTCCCGGATTTAAACCAAAAATAATCAGGCAAATCAAACTCCCCAAGATTAAAATTCCGGAAAAAACGAAATAAATTTTTTTAAATTTTAGAAAATTAATATTCATTTCCACAGCCAACCTATTTTTTCTAACCTTGTTCCTTCAAAAGATTTCAAGAAGTTCTTGGTAATGAAAATTGCTGAAAACATACTCAACAAAATTCCTAAACCCAAAGTCAGAGCAAAACCCTTAATGAAACTGGTGCCAAAGCTAAATAAAATTAGAACCACAATTAAGGTAGTTAGGTTTCCGTCTCGAATGGAAGGCCAGGCCCTCTTGAACCCTTCTTCCAGAGAAGCTGAAAAGGTTTTTTTCTCAGCTAATTCTTCTTTCATTCGAGAAAAAATTAAAATATTAGCATCAACCGCCATACCGATAGATAAAATAAGGCCACCGATTCCAGCCAGGGTGAGAGTAACTGGAATAATTTTAAAGAGAGATAAGACTAAAGCGATATAAATTCCTAAGGCAATTGAAGATAGGATTCCGGCTAACCTATAAAAAAGAATCATAAATAAAATTATGGCTAAAAACCCCAAAGCTCCGGCTTTTAGAGATTGTTCCAAAGAAATTTTACCCAGAGTCGGCCCTACTGCTTGTTGGGAAATTAATTCAATGGGTACAGGTAAAGCTCCAGCATTTAATTCTCTTACTCTTTTTTTAACTTCATCTAGAGTAAATTTACCGGTAATTTGAGCCTTACCGCCAGAAATCTTTTCTTGAACTATCGGAGCTTGCTGAAGTTGATAGTCCAAATATATTGCTAATGGTTTCCCAATATTTTTTGAAGTTAAATCTTCAAAAATTTTCGATCCCTCTTCATTAAATTGAAGCAAAATTAAAGGCTTTTGAGTAGTCTGGTCAAAACCAATTTCAGATTTTTTTAAATATTTTCCAGTTAGCTGAGTAGATTTAAAATAAGGGTCTTCAAGGACCAATTGCCAACCTTCGACTTTTTGTATTTCCTCGGGAGTTAAACCTTCTATTTCTTTTTGTTTGGCAAGTATTTTTTGGGTCTCCTCTTCTTCCCTTTGTTCTTTGAATTCTAAGTAGGGAGTTTGGCCAATCATTTGAATTGCTTCTGAAACATCTTTTATTCCAGCTAACTCAATAATTAACCTTTCTCCCTGAACCTGAACTACCGGTTCCTTTACTCCAAAAAGATTTACTCTTCTCTCAATAACATCTCTCAAGCCTTCCATCGAACTTCCCCTGTCTTCTGCTGAAACATTGGAGATATCAGCCTGATAAAGAAGGTGGACGCCGCCCTGAAGATCCAAACCTAATTTAAAAGGTATTTCCCAGAAATGAGCTAATTTCCAGGAAAATTTTTGATTCAAAAAATCAATCCCCTGGTTAAAATATTTAGGGTAGCTTAAATTCCCAACAAAAAAGGCCAAGATAAAAATAACTAAAATTTTAAAATAGATTCTTCTTTTTTTCATTTTCTTAATTTAGCCGTATTTGGGCCAACAGCATTTTTTGTATTTCATTGGCTTTCCAGTTTTAGGATTAATTTTACCGCAGGGACAGGGATCGTTTCGGCCCACCTTTTTCTTTACACTACGCGGCCCGGCCGCGTAATTTGGAGCGGAGGAACTGACCACTGGAGTTTTGGCTATTTTAGGAACAAGCGGTACTTTTAAAATAGTGTTGGCAATAGTTGATTCGATTGTTGAAAGTAATCTCTGAAACTTTTTGTGTCCTTCTGATTTGTATTCAACCAAAGGGTCCCTTTGGCCGTAAGCTCGCAGGCTGACCGAACCTCTTAAATCTTCCATATAATATAAGTGGTCCATCCATAACATATCTAAGGTTCTCAAACTGACTAACTTCTCAATTTTTGGCATATTTTCTGGACCTATCTCTTTTTCTTTAGCTCTATAATCTTTTTCTGAAAAACCTGTTTTTTTTATTATTTGTAAAATTTTCTCCCTTAGCTCTTCAGGGGAAGCTTTGAGTATTTCTTTTCTTTTTTTATAGATTGTTTCCCGGTGTTTATTCATCACATCGTCATACTCTAAAACATGTTTTCTTAAATCAAAGTTCATTCCCTCAATTTTTGCCTGGGCCTGTTCAATCACCCCGGAAATAAGATTGGCCTCAATTGGCTGGTCCTCGGGAATTTTTAAATAACCCATTAAAGATTTTATCCTATCTCCGCCAAAAATTCTCAATAAATCATCTTCCAAAGAGACAAAAAATTGACTGGAACCCGGGTCACCCTGCCTTCCTGATCTTCCCCGAAGCTGGTTATCAATTCTTCTCGCCTCATGGCGTTCGGTGCCAATAACATGGAGCCCGTCAAGCTCTTTGACTCCTCTAGCCTCTTCAGGGTTTGGAGGGTTACCTCCTAAAATTATATCCACTCCCCTACCTGCCATATTAGTAGCTATAGTTACCTGACCCTTCCTGCCTGCCTGAGCAATGATTTCTCCTTCTCTTTCATGATGTTTGGCATTTAAAATCTGGTGAGGAATCCCTTCCCTATCCAGTAATTTCCCCAGATATTCATTTTTTACAATTGAGGTAGTTCCCACTAAAACTGGCTGACCTCTCAAATTTTTTTTCTTAATTTCTTGAATTACTGCCTTAAATTTTCCTCTCTCGGTTTTATAAATGCTATCTGCCAAACTCTTTCTAATCAGCGGTTTGTTGGTTGGCACAACAATAACCTCCAACCTATAAACTTTATCAAATTCCTCAGCCGAAGTAACAGCTGTCCCAGTCATTCCGGCCAATTTTTTATAAAGACGGAAATAATTTTGAAAAGTAATGCTAGCCAACGTTAATGATTCGGGTTTTACCTCTACCCCTTCTTTAGCCTCAATGGCCTGATGCAATCCCCCTGACCAACGACGCCCCGGCATCAACCTGCCGGTAAATTCATCAACAATGATAACCTGCCCATCTTTAACTACATAATCCCGGTCACTCTTAAAAAGCGCCTCAGCCTTTAAGGCCTGTTCTAAATGATGTAAATATTTTATTCCTTTATCCTTATAAATATTTTCTAACCCCAAAATTTTTTCTATTTTATTTATTCCTCCTTCAGTTAAGGTAACTGCCTTCTGCTTCTCATCAATTTCATAATCGGTTTTTGGATTCAATTTTGGGATAATTCTGGCAAATTCATTATACCATTTTGAACTCTCAATATCGGGAGCAGAAATAATTAAAGGAGTCCTGGCCTCATCAATTAAAATCGAGTCAACCTCATCAATGATGGCATAATGAAATCCTCTCTGAACCTGGTCTTTTAAGTCATAAACCATATTATCTCTTAAATAATCAAAGCCAAACTCATTATTGGTTCCGTAGGTAATATCAGCTGAATAAGCTTCTTTTCGAGAGCAAGGTTTCAGAAAATCTTCAACCACTTTGAAACCTCCCATTTCGTCTCTAATTTTATCCTCTTTTGCAGCCTCTTTATATTCTGGGTCATATAAAAAGGCCTGGTCATGGTTCAAACAACCTACGCTCAGGCCTAATAAATGATAAATTTGCCCCATCCAGACTGCATCTCTTCTGGCTAAATAATCATTAACAGTAACAATATGGACTCCTTTTCCTTCT
>CAYSLI010000004.1:0-29164 GCA_964431915.1 uncultured Candidatus Saccharibacteria bacterium
TAGCGAGGTGATCGCGGTGAAATAGAACCTGAAACCATTTTGCCCACAAGGAGTCGGAGCCCCCACACCTATCGGGGATTTCATCGAACATAAAGTTCGATGACAAGCGAATTTGTTTTACAAATTCGCATATCCCCAATAGGTGTGGGGGTGACGGCGTGCCTATTGAAGAATGAGCCAACGAGTTTGAGTACATAGCTTGTCTAAATCCTTTTAGGATGAAGACTCAGCGAAAGCAAGTGTTAAAAGCGCGTTTATGTTATGTGCTCGAGACCCGAAGCCAAGCGAGCTTGCCATGGCCAGGGTGAAGTCCACCGAAAGGCGGATGGAGGCCCGAACCCGTGAGCCGTGCAATACTCTGGGATGAGCTGTGGTAAGAAGTGAAAAGCTAATCGAGCTTGGTAATAGCTGGTTCTCCCCGAAATAGCTTTAGGGCTAGCGTCTTATTATTGTTTCCAGGGGTAGAGCACTGGAAGGATTGTCTTGGGCTTTGCTCGGACTTTCTTACCAAACTCCGAATACTGGAAACTTAAGTAAGGCAGTTAGACTGTGGGGGCTAAGCTCCATAGTCAAAAGGGAAACAGCCCAGATCTTCATCTAAGGTCCCTAATTTGAGCTAAGTGCAACAAAGGAAGTAGAATTCCCTTGATAGTTAGGAGGTTAGCTTAGAAGCAGCTATCCTTCAAAAAGTGCGTAATAGCTTACTAACTAAGGAATTCTGCGCTAAAAATTCACGGGGCTAAAGCTCAATACCGAAGATAAGACTGAGCACACAAAAATTTTGTGCGCTCGGGGTAGGGGAGTATCCCTATTGCACTGAAGTTCCACCGCAAGGTCGGGATGGAGCGATAGGGAGTAAGAATGTTGGCACGAGTAACCGCAATCCCGGTGAAATCCCGGAACACCGAAAGCCTAAGGTTTCCTTGGCAATGACAATCAACCAAGGGTTAGGCGGGCCTAAGGCGTAGCCGAAAGGTGAAGCTGATGGACAGCCGGTTAATATTCCGGCCCCCGCGTACATAATTCTAAAGAAAGGACGGAGTTTAGTAGTCTGGGTGAGTTATTGGATTCTCATTATTCATCTAAGATTTTTCAAGGGTGAATAGAATGCTTTGTTTCGGCAAAGCAAACCTGGATGAGCAGACTTCCTAGAAAAGTTTCTTTAGGAATTAATTGTGTACGTGGTCCGTACCGTAAACCAACACAGGTAGGCTGGCGTAAGAGTGCCAAGGTGAACGGGTGAAACCTCGTTAAGGAACTCGGCAAAAAAGCGTCCGTAAGTTCGCAATATGGACTCCCCATTAGATGATTTATCTAACGGGGTGCAACGAACGATTCCCTGGCGACTGTTTATCAAAAACATAAGTCCCTGCTTAACTCGTAAGAGGATGTATAGGGGCTGAGGCCTGACCAGTGCTGGAACGTCAACAGCGGCGGTTCAAGCACATAATTCGTTATGTGCTCGAGCTGACTGCTCGAAGCGCCAGTAAACGTCCGCGATAACTATAATCGTGTTAAAGTAGGAAAACTGCTTTAGTAAAATCTGGCTATATGCTGGAAAATCTGGTGTATCCGGTGCTACTTTGGTATAATAAGATAAGGAATAATATTACCTTATCATTATGCAAAGTAAAAAAGCATCCGGTGCAGACAATCAGCAGGAAAGGCTTAAGTTTATTGGATGGATTATTGGATTCGTTGACGGCGAAGGATGTTTTACAGTTAGTTTTTTTAAACATCCAAAATCACGTTTACGATTAAAATGGGAAGTATTTCCAGAATTCGTTATTACCCAAGAGATGAAAAGCAAGGCCGCACTAAAAAAGATACAGAACTTCTTTAGATGCGGAGCAATTTATCTGAACAGACGATACGACAACCATCATGAACATCTTTTGAAATATGTGGTTCGTAATCGTGAAGATTTGTTAACGAAGATTATCCCATTCTTTGAGAAAAATCCTTTACAATCCGCAAAAAAAGAAGATTTCCGTATCTTCGCAAGAATTATCAGGATGATGAATAAAGGAAAACACCTCGAAGAAAATGGATTAGAGAAAATACGGTTTATGGTAAGAGAAATGAACACGCGTAAATTCCGATAAATTTAAGAATCCTCAGAGGCCATACGCCAGACCGAACCAAGTACATAAAATATTATGTGCTTCGGTCGGAAGATATGGTCCGAACTCTTTGGCGACAAAGAGAATTCCATTAAATGGATTTAACACATTGAGCGTAATCCCTTGCCACGTAAGTTGTGGCCCGCATGAAAGGCTTAACGACTGGGGGACTGTCTCAACGAGGAGCCCGGTGAAAATGCAATACCGGTAAAGATGCCGGTTACCTGCGGCTAGACGGAAAGACCCCGGGAGCTTTACTGTAGCTAGATATTGAATTTGGGTTTTGGATGCGTAGCGTAGAAGGGAGACTTTGAAGTCCCGCTTTCGGGCGGGGTGGAGTCGTCAATGAAACACCTTTCTTTTAAAATCTTTGTTCTAATCTTGAGTTTATCGAAGGAAACAGTGTCTGGCGGTCAGTTTAAGTGGGGCGCTTGCCTTAGAGTTTGTTTACTTCAGTATTTTTCATTCTTTACATAAATCCGTTACTGGAATGAAAAAGAAGTTATGTGGTAGGCAAATGATGGGGCGTTCTGGCTATATGCGGGAACATCTGGAGAATCCAAAAGTACCCGGTCGAAGGGTAAAAATCTTTTGGTGCAGACAATCCGCAGGGAAGTCCTTAATTTTGGACCCCTCAACGACTACATGCCAGACTCCGCGAATGCGGAGATGATATAGTCTGATCTTTGCGGCGACGCAAAGCGAATCCTAAAACATGAATTCAAAATTCATTAACGAGTTTAGGTCAAAAGTAAGTTTGAGTAGTGAGCAAAAAGATATTTTAATTGGTTTAATGTTGGGTGATGGCTGTTTGGAAAGCCAAAATAAAAACCGAACATACAGATTAAAAATCGAACAAAGTTTTTCGCATAAAGAATACGTCGATTGGTTGTACAGGAAATTGAAAAATCTTGTTTTAACCGAGCCTAAGATAAAAATTAAAAAAATAGGTAGTAAAACTTATCAGAATTATGGTTTTCAGACAATCTCCTGTAGCCAGTTAAGATTCTTCGCTCATCAATTTTACGATCAAAACTCTAAAAAGAAAAAAATTCCCAAAATTATTGGGAAATTACTAAATCCGTTGGCTTTGGCCGTCTGGTTTATGGATGACGGTCAGATAAAATCAAGAAAGCACAGAGCTTTATTGATAAATAGCCAATGTTTCTCAAAGAAGGATTTGGGGTTATTGCAGAAAGCTTTGGAAGATAAATTCGGAATAGAAACGACATTAAAAAAGGAAAAAACCGGTTACAGAATTTATCTTTTGAGCAAAACAATTTCAATTTTTCTGGCAATAATTAATCCCTATATCCTCCTATCAATGAGATATAAGTTAGGTAGGATTAACAAAATTGCCTAAAAGGTAACGGAGGCGTTTAAAGGTCGGCTAACCAAGGATGGAAATCTTGGTGGTAGGACAAAGCCAAAAGCCGGCTTTACTGCAACAAGGATATTTGGCGCAGTTGGGAAACCAGAACTTAGTGAACCGACCGTGGTTAGTAGAATCGCGGAAGATCATCAGCTAAAAGTTACCCCGGGGACAACAGGCTAGTAGGGCCCGAAAGTTCACATTAACGGCCCTGTTCGGCACCTCGATGTCGGCTCAACGCATCCTGGGGGTGAAGCAGCTCCCAAGGGTTTGGCTGTTCGCCAATTAAAGCGTTACGCGAGCTGGGTTCAGACCGTCGATTCGGCGGCTTTTCGTCGCAAGATGAATTGTAAAAGTTGACTTATATCGGTGAAGTCCTTGCATAATAACCTGTCATATGTTAGGATAATACCGAGGGAAGCTGAAATCTTTTTTATGAAACTTTCTAAAGAACAAAAAGCTTATATAGCAGGATTTCTTGATGGTGATGGAAGTATTCATGTAAGATTGAAACCGAATTCTACTTATAGATTTCGTTTTCAAATCTCACCATCATTAGTCTTTTATCAGTCAAAAAAAGAGAAGTCATATATGCAATGGCTTAAAAACTTGATTGGTAGAGGTTATATAAGGGAAAGAAAAGATGGAATCGTTGAGTATACAATAGGAGATATAGAAAGCATAAAAAACCTATTAGAAAGTATAGAGCCATATCTGAAATTAAAGAAAAGACAAGCAAGACTAATGTTAAAAACATTAAAAATGAAAGAGAAAGTTAAAAATGCTAAAGATTTTGTAAAATTATCTGAAGAAATTGATAAATTTCAGAAATTAAATTATTCTAAAAAACGAATACAAAATTCTTTAGAAGTTAAAAAGGTTTTAAAAAAAGAAAGATTTTTAGCCCCGTAGAGACTTCTTGATAAAAATCAAGGGATAGTAGGATTAAACTACTTATAATACGTCAGCCCCCTTATTAAATAGGGTGGTGATATAGTCCATACACTTAGTAATAAGTGACAAATATGCGTGAGACAGGTTGGTCCCTATCTACCGCAGGCGGCGAGTCTTGAGGGGAGTTGGTCCTTGTACGAGAGGATCGGACTGAACTGACCTCTGGTCTACCAGTTGTTCCGCCAGGAGCATCGCTGGGTAGCTATGTCGGGAACTGATAAGCGCTGAAAGCATCTAAGCACGAAGCAGGCCCCAAGATTAGGACTCATAGATTCCTCAAAGATTATGAGGTTGATAGGCTGCAGGTGTAAGTGTCGTAAGGCATTAAGCCGAGCAGTACTAATAAATCATACAGCAAGCTTTTGGCTAGCAATTAATGACCATTGTTATTATATAGGCTCGAGGTCTGTATAAGGCGACGATATCGGAGGTGCTCCACCTGTTCCCATACCGAACACAGAAGTGAAATCCTCCAGAGCCGATGGTAGTACATCTGTGCGAGAGTAGGTCGTCGCCCTATACATATCTGGAGCTTTTTATTGCGCAAATCGGAACAAAAAGGGCAGGAAACAATAGCCTGTCCTTTTAATTTAGTTGAAATTTGTTAAAATAAAATAATTATCCGAACCATGAAATTTACTTGGCCAAAAAGAAAAATTTTAATTTTAATTATAATTGTTGGGCTTTTAGTGATTTTTTCTTTAAACTTTTTCCAGAAAGAGGTAAAAGGCTTTTTTTATTTTATATCTTCGCCCATTCAGAAAATTCTCTGGCGAACAGGAAATAAAGTATCTGATTTTTTTGAGACAATTTCTGAGATTAAAAATTTAAAAAAAGAAGCTGAAGAATTGAGGTTCAGAAACCAGGAGCTGATTTCTCAAATTGCCCAATTGATTGAATTAGAAAAAGAAAATAAAGTTTTAAGGGAAGCTCTGGAAATTGGCTTGAAGAAAGAGTTTAAATTGTCCTTAGCCGAAGTGATTTCAAAAGATATATCTCAGGATTCTATTTTAATTAATAAAGGTTCTAAAGATGGCATTACCGAAAACTGGCCAGTAATTGGGCAGCAAAAAACTTTGATTGGGAAGATTGGTGAAGTTTATGAAAATTTTTCAAGAGTTATCTTAATTTCCAACAAAGAAAGCTCTTTTGACGCCAAAATTTCAGACTCAGAAAACGATATTTCCGGGGTAGTCAAAGGAAAAGGAAATCTTCAGCTTTTTCTCGATTTAGTGCCCCGGGAAAAAGAAATTAAAGAAGGAGATTTTGTAATTACTAGTTCTTTGGGAGGAATTTTCCCCAGAGGGCTATTGGTCGGACAAATCGGAAAAGTATTAAGAAGTGACATAGAGCCATTTCAACAGGCAAAAATTAGACCAGCTTTCGATATCAAAAAATTAGAAACTGTATTTATTATTAGTGATTTTTAAAATTTCTGTCTCTGCAGGAGCTTATGAAAAAAATTCTGGTTCTAATTATAGTTTTTTATATCTTAGCTCTTCTTCAAACCAGTTTTTTAATACATTTTAGCTTTTTTAACATAACTCCTAATTTTATTTTAATTGCGGTTTTGCTTTTGAATTTTTTAGAAGAGCCCCGAAAAAATAATGGCATTTTTGGAGCAGTAATTTCAGGATTCTTTTGGGATATTTTTTCTAATAGACCTATTGGATTTCATATTTTAATTTTGGCAGGATTGGCAATTCTCATAAAAATAATTTTAAGAAATTATCTCCGCCGTCCAATCATTCGGCATAGCCGGTAGAACCGGGCATAGCTTTTTATGGAAAAATATCTTAAAAATCGAAGAGTAAAAACAAGATTTAAAGAAGATATAGAGCCCCAGGAAATTTTATTAGATACACTTGCCAGAAAAAAAGAAGAAGATTTCGGTATCTCGGAAAAAAAATTTGAAGTTCCTCTCTCAAAAAAAGTCCTCTCGGCTTTTTACATTGTTTTTTTGATTTTAATTTTTATTCTTTTCGCCAAAACTTTTCAACTTCAACTGATAGATGGCAAAAAGTTTTCAGCCTTAGCTGAAGAAAATAAATTTATTATTTATTCAACTCAGGCTACCCGGGGAGTAATTTATGATAAAGAAGGAAATCAATTAGTTTTCAATAAACCTTCTTTTGATTTAGCTTATAGTGATGCTGAAAAATTAAGAACTTGTCTGGAGCTGAACTCTGATTCTTCGCTCTGCCCGGAATTTAAAGTTTTAAAGGAAGTTTCTCTAATTATTAAAAAAGAGATTAAAGAGTTGAGAGAGGAGATTGAGGAATCTGAGGGATCTGCAGTTTTAATTTCTAAAAATCTTGACCATCAGACATTGATTTTACTTGAGGCAAAAATTAATTCTAATGAACTTCCCGGTTTTCAAATCAGAAGAAATTTTGTTAGAGATTATAAAGAAGGTTCGAGTTTCGCTCATCTAATTGGACACATTGGACAGATAGGTATTGGAGAATTGACAGCTGACCCCGAAAATTATTCGATTTTTGATTATATTGGCAAGGCTGGCCTTGAGAAATCTTATGAAGAGATTTTGAGAAAAAACTCTGGGAAACTTCGCTTTGAAAGAGATGCTTTAGGAAATATAATATCAAAAGAAATAATTCAGCTACCAGAATCTGGAAAAAGTTTAGTTTTATGGTTAGATTCAGATTTGCAGAAAAAAATTGAAGAGGAAATTGGAAAAGTTCTCAAAAATGTCGGGGCTCAAAAGGCAGCGGCAGTAGCTTTAGACCCAAAAACTGGAGGAGTCCTGGCCCTAGTTAGCCTGCCAGGTTTTGATAATAATTTGTTTCAAAAAGAAGCAGACCTAAAATCTCTTGAGAGTCTTTTAAGTAACCCGCTTGAACCTCTTTTTAATCGAGCGATTTCGGGCAGTTATTTGACAGGTTCTACCATAAAACCATTAATTGCTTCAGCCGCTTTGGAAGAAAAAATAATTTCACCTCAAAAGAAAATTAATTGCCAGGGGAAAATTATAATTCCCAATCCTTGGGATCCATCTTCTCCCACTATTAAAAGAGACTGGAAAACTCATGGTTGGACAGATATGAAAAAAGCCATTGCTGAATCCTGTAATGTCTATTTTTATACAGTTGGGGGAGGATATGAGAACCAGGAAGGTTTAGGTCCTACCAGGATCAAAAAATATCTTGAGCTTTTTGGTTGGGGAGAAAAGACTGGCATTGATCTTCCGGGAGAAGTAAAAGGTTTTATTCCTGATAAAGAATGGAAGAAAAAAACCTGGAGTCAAGGCTGGTGGGATGGAGACACCTACAATCTTTCCATTGGTCAGGGTTATCTTAAAATTACTCCTTTGGAGGTAGCTACCGCTTTTACTTCAATAGCTAATAGAGGCGAATTATTAAAACCTCAAGTTGTCAAAAGTATTGTAGATAAAGAAAAAAACATAATAAAAGAATTTGAACCAAAAGTTATTCGAGGAGATTTTATTGGCCTTGAAAATCTTCAAATTGTTAGAGAAGGAATGAGGGAAGCAGTTACCTATGGTTCTTCGGTTATCTTGAATTCTTTACCAGTCAAAGCCGCTTCAAAGACCGGAACCGCTGAAACTTGGCGAGAAAACTACTATCATAATTGGGTAACTGTTTTCGCCCCTTATGATAATCCCCAAATTGTTTTGACCATTGTTATTGAAGACGTTAAAGGAATGCAAGCTGCTGCTTTGCCAGTAGCAAAAGGAGTTTTAGAGTGGTATTTCACCCAGGAGCATAATTTTTGACCGATCTTAAAAAATAAAGTAAAATTAAAATATCCATGGTCACGGCGATGAAGGACAAGCCTTCATCTTTATCTGCGTTTTTTATAGAAAAAAACTTGATGGTTAATGAATTAAGAAAAATTAGGCTTAAAAAATTAAAGGCGATTGAAAAAAGCGGATTTTCGGCTTACCCGGAAAAAACTAGAAGAACTCATAAAATCGAGGAGACTCTTAAAAATTTCTCAAAAATATCTAAAACAAAAAAAGAGGTGATTTTGGTTGGGAGAATTAAATCTCAAAGAAAGCACGGTAGAGCCACTTTTTTGCACATTGAAGATGGAACCGGGAAAATTCAGGCTTTCTTTAGAGAAGATAGATTAGGAGAAAAAGGCTATAAATTTTTCTCAGATAATTTTGATATTGGTGATTTCATTGAGCTTAAAGGGATTTTATTTAAGACTAAAAAAGGAGAAAAGACGATAGATACAGCTAGTTTTAAAATGTTGGCAAAATCTCTTTTGCCTCTACCAGAAAAATGGCATGGCTTGAAAGATGTTGAAGAAAGATACAGAAAGCGATATTTAGATTTGATTTTTAATCCTGAAACGAAGAAGAAATTTGAGCTTCGCTCCAGAATTATTAAAGAAATCAGGGAATTTTTAGAGAAAGAAGGATTTTTAGAGGTAGAAACCCCAATTTTGCAGCCAATTTATGGGGGAGCCAAAGCCAAACCATTTAAAACTTATCTAAATGCTTTAGACTTAGATTTATATTTACGAATTGCTCCTGAACTTTATTTGAAACGACTCTTAGTTGGCGGTTTTGAGAAAGTTTATGAAATTGGCCGGGTTTTCCGGAATGAAGGGGTCGATAAATCCCATAATCCAGATTTTACTTTACTTGAATTCTATTTTGCCTTTGCTGATTATAAGGATTTAATGAGATTAACTGAAAAGATGTTTGAAAATTTGCTGAAAAAAGTCTTTAAGACATTAAAGATTAAATATGAAGGAAAGGAGATAAATTTTAAAACTCCCTGGCCAAGGATAGAATTTTCTCAGATTTTCAAAAAATATACAAAAATCAATTTAGATGATATTCATCCTGAAGCCCTTAAAAAAGAAGCTAAAAAACTTGGAATTGGAGTTGAAAAAGGAGAAAAAAAAGCTGAAATTGCTGATGCGATTTATAAAAAATATTGTCAGTCAAAAATCTGGCAGCCAACTTTTGTAATAAATCACCCCTTGGGAAGTTTTCCATTAGCTAAACAACTTGAAAAGAAATCTAAAAAATTAGCTAACTTTCAATTAGCTGTGGCTGGTTGGGAACTTATCAATGCCTTTTCTGAACTCAATGACCCTTTAGAGCAAAAAAGACGGTTTAAAGAACAAGAAAAAGCCTTTAAATCTGGGTTCAAAGAGGCTCAAAGATTAGATGAAGACTTTATTGAAGCTCTGGAATATGCTATGCCACCTGCTGCCGGCTTTGGTATGGGAATTGATAGATTAGTGGCTTTATTAACTGATTCCCACAGTTTAAGAGAAGTAATATTATTTCCAACGATGCGGAAGCGCTCGGGAAGCTAATTTTTAGGAGCCACTCACTCACCCAGCGTGCTCGTTCGTTTAGTCCTCGCCTCGCTCTCTCGCTTCGCTCGAACCATGCCCGCTCGGTTGCGGATGCTCCTAAAAATTACTTCCCTCACTTTTACTCCTCTAAATACGAAGCGCTCCCTTCAGCAAGAATGCTTTCGCTCTATGCTTGATATTAAATTTATTAGAGAAAATCCACAAATTGTTAAAGAAGGTTGTCAAAAGAAACAGGTCAAAGTTGATATAGACCGGCTTTTGGAATTTGATAAAAAAAGAAGAAAGATATTAAAATCCCTGGAGGATATGTGGGCTCAAAAAAATAAGGCCTCAAAGAAAATTTCTGAGACCAAGAGCGAAAAGGAAAAGCAAAAGATAATATCGGCAATGCGAAAACTGGACAAAAATAGTGATAAATTAAATAAGCCCTTGAAAGACCTGGAAAATGAATTTAATAATCTAATGTTGCAAATTCCTAATTTGCCACATGATGGTGTTCCAATAGGGAAAGACGAGAAAGATAACGTAGTTATAAAAGAATGGGGAAAAAAGACAAAATTTGCTTTTAAACCTAAAGATTATTTAGAAATTGCTGAAAAACTGGATTTAATTGATGTGAAACGAGCAGCTAAAGTTTCCGGAACAAGATTTGGCTATTTAAAAAGAGAGGCGGCCCAGATTGAATTTGCTTTAATAAATTTCGCCTTCGACACTTTAATTAAACAAGGATTTATACCGGTAATTCCTCCAGTAATGCTTAAATCAGAAATGGCTAGAGGGATGGGGTATTTCGAACAAGCAGATAAAAAGGAGGCTTATTTTCTCCCGGAAGATGACTTATATTTAGTAGGTACTGCTGAGCAGTCAATAGGAGTAATGCATACTGGTGAAATCTTTAAAGAAAACGATTTGCCTCGGCGATATCTCGGTTTCTCCACTTGTTTTCGCCGGGAAGCTGGTTCTTATGGCAAAGATACTAAAGGTATTTTCAGGGTTCACCAATTTGATAAAGTGGAAATGTTTAGTTTCTGTCATGCCGAAGAATCCAAAAAAGAACACCAATTTTTCTTAGAAATGGAAGAAAATTTAATGAAAGCTCTAAAAATTTCTTACAGAATAATCCAAATTTGTACAGGCGATTTAGGAAGGCCAGCCGCCGCAAAGTATGATATTGAGGCTTGGGTACCTTCGGAGGGTCGCTACCGAGAGACCCATTCAACTTCAAACTGTACGGATTTTCAGGCCAGACGGTTAAACACTCGTTATCGTGATTTAAAAACTAAAAAGTTAAATTTTGTCCACACTGTAAATGGAACTGCTTTCGCCATTGGCAGAACCTTAATTGCCATTATCGAAAATTACCAACAAAAAGATGGCAGTATTTTAGTGCCAAAAGTTTTACAGAAATATACTGGCTTTAAAAAAATTGGTTAAAAATGGACAATATTTTAATTCTCCATGGTTGGGGGTCAAGGGCTGAAAATTGGAGTCGAGTTAAAAAACTTCTAGAAAATCAAGGATACAAAGTTTTTGTTCCTGATCTCCCTGGTTTTGGAGAAAACTCTCTATTGTCTCGTGTTTGGGCAATTGATGATTATGTTGAATGGGTGGGTGATTTTTGCGGAAAAAACAATCTTTCGCAGTTTTTTTTATTGGGCCATTCTTTTGGTGGAAGGGTGGCTATAAAATTTGTTACAAAATACCCAGGAAAAGTTTTAGGTTTAATTCTGGTGGGAGCGGCCGGAATAAAAAAAGAGAGACTTTTTATTTTAAAGACAGCTTCTCTCTTAAAAAAATTTTCATTTTTACCAGGTTATCAATTTTTCAGAAAGATTTTCTACAAATATATTTTAAGAAAAACTGATTATCTAAAAGCATCGGGTTTTTTGAAGGATACTATCAAAAATGTTTTAAATGAAGATTTAACTCCTTATTTAGCTCAAATAGAAAATAAAACTTTAATTTTGTGGGGAAGTAAAGATAGAATAACTCCTCTTTCTGATGCAAAATTGATGGCTAAAAAAATAAAGAACTCAAATCTTGAAATTTTAGAAAAAATAGGCCACACTCCTCATTTAGAAAATCCCGAAATTTTAGTTCAAAAAGTTAAACAATTTCTAAAATGAAACTATTTATTACAATTCTCTGGTTTTTGATTTTTACTAAAGTTTTTCTTTTTTGGCTTTGGCTCTGGCAGTTAAAAGAATATCATTGGGGCAGATTCTGTGCTCATTTTGAGACCCAAAAATGGAAAAAAATAATTTCAAGTTTCTGGCGAGTTAAACTTCCCAAATTTACCAAAAAAACAATTACTATTTTGTTTTTTGGAATAGTATTGGAAATCTTGATTCTTTTTTACATTTTCCCCTTAGAAGATAGCGCATTTTATGTTTCGCTTCTAATCCTACTCATTTTATCTCCAGCAATTTCTTCTTTACTTATCTTATTTTTTCAAATTCCAACGGCTCTTTTAAAAAATAAAATTCTAAAAAGAGCTCAACAAAAAAGGAAAAAATTTAAAGACCTTCTGGTTATCGGCATCACCGGAAGTTATGGCAAAACTTCAACCAAAGAATTCTTAGCTGAAATTCTTTCAAAAAAGTTTAGGGTTTTAAAAACAAAAAAACACGTTAATGCTGAAATTGGCATTGCTCAGACTATTTTAAACGAATTAACAAAAGATTATGAAATTCTCATTGCCGAAATCGGAGCTTATGAAAAAGGAAAAATAAAACAGGTTTGCGAAATGCTTCAGCCAAGAATCGGCATTCTAACCGGCATCAATGAGCAACATCTTTCAACCTTTGGTTCTCTGGAGAATATTATTGAAGCAAAATTTGAGTTGATAGAGAGCTTGCCAGAAGAGGGATTGGCGGTTTTTAATGGCAATAATAGATACTGCCGAGAGCTTTTCCAGGAAACAAAAATTCCCAAAAAAATTGTTTACCCGCAAAATTATAACTTTAACTTTAGCAAAAATAATTTATTTCCCTGGGATATTGAAAATTTTTCTTTGGCTGCTGCCGTAGCTGAATTTCTTGGAGTGGGCAGGGAGAAAATAAAAGAAACTTTGAATGAAATAGAAAGCCCTATTCAAATAAAAAAAGGAATTAATGGTTTAAATATTATTGACGCCACTTATTCCGCTAACCCTGATGGTGTAATAGCTCATTTGGAATATTTAAAGAATTGGTCGGGTAAAAAAATAATTGTAATGCCTTGCTTGATTGAATTAGGCAAAGCTTCAAAAGATATTCACAAAAAAATTGGTAAAAAAATTAGTGAGGTTTGCGATTTGGCAATAATTACAACAAAAGATAGATTTAACGAAATAAAAGAAGGAGCCGGCGAAAAAGCTATATTTATTGAAAAGCCGAAAGAAATCTTTGAAAAAATTAAAAGTTTTTGCCGCAGAGGCGACGTTATACTTTTGGAAAGTAGAGTACCAAGTCAACTAATTCAACAATTAGTCCCCTAGGAGACGGGGCAAGTAATTAATAATGATGTCTTTTCGACCCATTTTCATATCTTTATCACCTAATACAGAAAGAGAAGATATTTTATTGGCTTTTAAGCTACTCTTTCAGCCTTGGCGCTGGAAAAGAGAATTGACAGAAACCGGGTCTCTATCTACTAAATTAGAGGAAGAATTTAAAAAATATTTAGGGATAAAATATGCTATTTCTTTTAATAGCGGACGCTCGGCGCTGATAGCTATATTAAATTCATTGGGATTAGAAAAAGACAGCGAGGTTTTACTTCAGGCTTTCACCTGCAATGCTGCTGTAAATCCAATTTTGAATAAAGGAGCTAAACCAGTTTTTGTAGATGTTGATGATACCCTAAATCTTAACCCGGATGATTTAAAAAAGAAAATTACCCCTGAATCAAAAGCAGTAATGATTCAACATACTTTTGGCTGGCCGGCTCGAATTGAGGAAATTTTAAAAATTACAAAGAAAAATAATTTATATCTGATTGAAGATTGCGCTCATTCCTTGGGAGCAAAATACAAAGGAAAATTTTGCGGTACTTTCGGAGATGCAGCCTTTTTCTCTTTAGGCAGAGACAAAATAATTTCTTCTATATTTGGCGGAATGGCAGTTACTAATAACGATAAAATAGCTGAAAAAATAAAAGAATTTCGAAAGAAAATAGATTACCCCTCCAATTTTTGGATTTTTCAGCAATTATTACATCCAGTTTTGACAAATTATTTAGTTTTGCCAGCTTATGGTTTGAACGCTAATTTAGGAAGAATCTTTTTGGGAATTTTTCATAAACTTTCAATTTTATCTAAAGCAGTTTATAAAAAAGAAAAAAGGGGAAAGATTCCAGGATATTTTCCAAAACGCCTTCCCGATGCCTTAGCTAATTTAGCCCTTAATCAATTTAAAAAATTAGAAAGGTTTAATACTCACCGAAGAGAAATTTCCAATTTTTATGAAAAAGAACTAAAAGATACCGATTTCATTTTACCTTTAATGAAACCTCAAGAGGATATAATTCCCACTTTTATGCGATATCCAATTTTAACAAATTTAAATACCGATAAGATTTTAAAAGGAGCTAAAAAAAGAAAGATTTACTTAGACGACGGATGGCGCAAGAGCGCAATAGTTCCCCCAGATACAAATATCGAGAAAATGAAATATATTGGAGGCAGTTGCAAAAAGGCGGAAAAGGTAGCCAAAACCATCTTAAATTTGCCAACTCATATTAATATTTCTCAAGGCGAAGCTAAGAAAATCGTAGATTTTTTAAAACAATATGAAAGTTAAAATTATTAATGACAAATCTATTTGGGAGAATTTTCTTTTTAAGTGTAAAGAGAAAACTTTCTTGAATTCCTGGAATTGGGGAGAATTTAATAAAATGATGGGAGAAAAAATTTGGCGACTTGGTGTATATAATAACAGAGAACTACTCTCTGTTGCTTTAGTAGTAAAAACAGTGGCAAAAAGAGGAACGTTTTTGCTCCTCCCTCATAGCCCTAATCTAAAATCAGAGGTCGAACCTCTGAAAGTTGAAATTTTAAAAATTTTATTAGAGAAATTAAAGGAAATAGCTAAAGCAAGTTTTATTAGAATAAGTCCGATTTTAGAGAGAAGCGAGGAAAATAATGAAATTTTCAAAAAATTGGGATTTAAACCGGCTCCAATTCACACTCATCCAGAGGCTAGCTGGAAATTAGATATTAAGCCTTCAGAGGGGGAACTCTTAATGCAAATGCGCAAAACTACTCGATATTTAATTCGCCAAGCTCAAAAAAATAAAGATGTTAAAATTTATCAAAGCCAGAAGATAAAAGATATTGATATTTTTGATAAGCTTCAGCAAGAAGTTGTTAAAAAACAGCATTTTACTCCTTTTCCTTTAGAATATTTAAAAAATGAATTTTTAGCTTTTCAACCAGACAACCAAATCTCGCTTTTCTTTGGAAAATATAAAGGAGAAATTGTAGCTTCAGCTTTTGTTTTGTTTTGGTCAAACATTGGCTTTTATCATCACGCCGCCCTGCTTCCTCAATATCACAAAATCCCAATTTCTTATTCTCTTTTGTGGGAAGCAATAAAAGAAGCGAAAAATAGAGAATGTATTTTGTATGATTTTTGGGGTTATGTTAATCCCTTTGAAAATCCCAAGCATCCTTGGGCAGGACCTACTTTATTTAAAATGGGTTTTGGTGGCAAACCCTATGAGTATGTTAAAACTCAGGACTTTCCTTTGTCAAAAAGATATTGGCTAACTTTTATTTTTGAAAAATTAAGAAAAGCCAAAAGAGGTTTATGAGAAAGTACAGAAAGCCCTACCGAATTAAAAAAAGAAAGTCAATATTTCGTAATCGATTTTTTTGGCTCTCTGTTTTAGTTTTAATAATTTTTGGAGGAATTTTTTATTTAGCTTATTTTTGCTCAATCTTTCAAATTAAAGATATTAAGATTTCTGGTAATCAAAAAATCCAAACCCAGGATATCGAAAATTTAATAAAAGAAAAAATCAACAAAAAATTATTATTCTTTCCAACAAAAAGCATCTTTCTTGTTAATTCAAATGAAATTGTTAGGTCTCTTTCAGAAAAATTTATTCAGGCAGATTCTTTAATTTTAAAAAGAAGACTTCCAACTACCCTAATTGTTGAAATTCAAGAAAGAATGCCTCTCGGTGTTTGGTGCCAGGGGGAAAATTGTTTTTATATTGATAGAGAAGGAATAATTTTTGAGGAAAATCCCCAAGAAACAGAATTCATTATTAAATCAGAAGAACAAAAAACTCAAGCTTTTTTAGGAGAAAAAGTAATTAAAAAGAATATCTTGGAATCAATTTTTGAAATTCAAAGAAAATTGAAGGAGAACCTTAAGGTAAATATTAAAGAAATTATTGTTTTGGAAAAAGAAAAAATAAGTGCCAAGACTTCCGAGGGTTGGGGAATCTACTTTGACCCAACAGGTGACATTGATTGGCAGTTAACAAAGCTCAGTTTGGTTTTAGAAAAAGAAATTCCTCCCGAAAGAAGGAAGGATTTAGAGTATGTTGATTTAAGGTTTGGGAATTTCGCTCCCTACAAATACCGGGATTAATCATCAATATAGTAAACAAAAATTGAATGGCCAATTTTGGCTACAGGTCTATATTTATTAAGCCAGAGATAATGACCCCAAGGTTGATTAAAACCAGGGACTGGCATTCCTTGGCCTCCCTGGAGAAAAGTTGCTGAAACCGCCAGATAATTTTTTTTAGGAAACTCATTTGGGTCTTGAGTGCCTTGCCAGGGGGAATACTTTTGTTTTAAGTAATATTCGGCATCTCCTCCCCCAAAATAATCAACATAGATTTTATCAATTTTATTTTTCTCCACCCATTTTTTTAATCTTTTTAAATCCTGACCCCAATCAAGATTAGAATCAACTGTATAGATATAAGTTTTATCAGGTCCTCCAACCATTTCATTAGAATAGGCGAGGAAGTGGGGATAAATAGAAACAATAGAAAATACCTGCCAGAAAATTAAACCTCCCAAAATTAGATATTTATTTTTTAAAAAAGGTGCTTTTAGCAATTCTATGATGGCGGCGCTGACCAATAACATTGTAAAGGGGAAAACCGGTAAAAGATGGCGGACGCCGATATTAAGGTCAGAGGTAAGAGATGCTATCCAATAAATTCCAATAAAAGAGAGCATAGCGAATTCTGGAAAATGCTTCTTGACCCATTCCTTGGTTCGTTGAAAAGTATTTTGCCAAAAAGGCTTTTTAATTAGGAAAGCGGCGTAAAGTAAAGCAATTAAAGTTAAGATATGAAAAACCAGGGTCTCTTTTATTAAATAAACTATCGGGAAATAGCTTTTCCATCCGCCAGCCGATACTTCGCCTAAAAAGTAAGTAGTATTGCCAGAAGAAGCTCGTTGAAAGACTAAAAATAATCCTAAGAAATACTGGGCATAAGGTCGTAAAATAGGCTTTTTAGCTGCCCAAGAAAGAACCGTCCCCGAAGATTTAATTAGATTAGAACTAAGTAAAAATTCAGTATCTTTAGCTTGTCTTTCTGGAGGATAATCCCAGACATGATATTGATAAACGGGCCAGATTAAAATAAAACCTGTAATAAATACTAAAATTAAAATCTTCAAAGTTTGTTTCAAATTTCCTAACTTAAGTAACCACCAAATTAGAGATAAGAAAGCGAAAAAAGGAATTAAAAGAATCACAGAAAATTTGCAAAGTTCAGCTAAACCAAAAGCAATTCCAGCTAAAATAATGCTTTTTTTAGACGGATTTTTTAAGGCTTTTATAAAATAATAAGTAGCTATAAATACTCCGGCAGCCGCTCCAACATCAGTAGTAACTAACCTTCCATGGGCAAGGAAAGTTGGGGAAAAAGAAAATAAAAATAAACTCAAAAGAGCAACTTTTTGACCGAATAATTCTCTTGCCCATTTAAAAATATAAAATCCCAATAAAATCAAAATTAGAATCATCGGAATCCTTCCCCAAAAAATCATAATATCGGCCGGATTTCCAGCTCTGTAAAGAAAATGATAGCCAAATCCCCACTGGCCGTTAATATCCTCTTTCCAGTCGGGGAGTTCTGATGGGAAATTTATTCCTTTGATAAAAAGCAAGGGAAGGGCAGCCAAATCCTTTATTAAGGGAGGATGTTCGGGATTTAATCTCATATCTTTCTGAGTCAGATAAGAATATCCCGCTGGCAAGTGAGCTACCTCGTCCATAGTAGCAGAATCATCTTTCATGCTAAAAACAGCCAGGAAAAATATAAAGAGCAAGAGGCAAGCTGCGATAATGTTTGTGAGACGATTAGACATTAATTAGAAATTAGTGATTAGAAATTGGACATTTTAATCTATATATCCAAGTTCCGTCTTTTTCTTGAATTTCCCCTTCGGGAAATTTTTGTTGAACTCTAATAAATAAACTCTCATCATATCTCATTGGCACAATTATTACTTCTCTATTATTTATTTTAATCTGATTTAAGTTCTCTGGCAATAAATAAGTTGATTGGGGCTGACCAAATTTTGCATTCTCAATAAACATTATTGTCTGGGCAGGTATAGGAATGCCATCGGACCAGGGGACAGGAACTCCTGGCTGGTTAACAATTACATATCTTTGGGTTTCAGCTGGCAATGAATTCAGAAAATTCCCAATTTCTACATAATCTGCTGAAAAAGCATTTTCAACTTCAGGATGCTTTGCCCATTTATTAAAGTATTTATCAAATTCAACAACTCCTGTCATTAAAAGGAAAAGAAAAATAGCAGTAAAAAGTAATCCTTTGCGCTTTGTATTTTTATTAAACCACTGATAGATTTTAAAGAACCCAAACCCAGCGAAAATATAAACCACCGGAATTACTCCAATCGTTCGCAAAGCGTGGGGAATGCCCTCGTAAGTTAGGATACCCGGAAGCAGCATAATAAAAAGCCAACTAATCAATGAACAATGAACAATGAATAATGAACGATTTTTATTCTTTATGGAGAATATAAATTCTTTAGTTGAAAAGATAATGCCGATTAAAAACAGTATTCCGACTGGCCAAAAAAGTTCAGGGGAACCTGCAAAATTGTGGCGCCAGTTAGAGTCACCGAAAAAATTGAACATTCCGAGATGGGAAATCAAAGATTTACCAAATTCTTTGATTGGGTTTTCAGCAGCAAAGACTGAGATTGGCGCTGCCCGGCCGATAAAATCATAAGGATTTTGAAGAAAATAGATACCGATAGGAAGAGCGACAACAAAGACAAGAAGTATGAAGTATGAAGTATGAAGTATGAATTTTTTTTGCAAAACCTTTTTTTTATAAATAAACCAGTAGGGGATTAAAATAAAAGGCAAACTTAAAACTGCCATTCGAAAAGAGATATAAGTGTAAAACCCCAAGCCAAAAATTAATCCAGAAAAGATAAAATCTTGGATTTTTTTAGTTCTGAATCCCTTAAATAGAAAATAAAAAGAAAAAACTAAAATAAATGGAAGTAAAATTGCCCGAAAGCCGATCCGGGAAAAATTTGTATGCCAGAAAGAGATAGCTAAGAAAAAACTCGCCAAAAGA
Source organism: uncultured Candidatus Saccharibacteria bacterium (assembly GCA_964431915.1). Taxonomy (GTDB): domain Bacteria; phylum Patescibacteriota; class Minisyncoccia; order Minisyncoccales; family CAZKCU01; genus CAZKCU01. The sequence continues at coordinate 19,348 of CAYSLI010000004.1, forward strand.
GCAATACTACGAGAACGATTCTCGTAGTATTGAGTAAATAACTCTTTTGTTAAAAGATAGAGGCCCAAAACAGTTAAAATTCCAATTATTGCCGGGACGATTTTAAGAGAGAAAACGGAGACTCCAAAAATTAAAAAAGATAGGGCGATTAAATTAATAAAAAGCCCCTCCCGACCATTGTTTTCAGGATAAAATAACTTTCCCCGATTAAGTATTGCTTCATTTCCATTGATAGCTTCATCCGGGTAAAGTCCTGGTGGAATAGAAGATAGCTGCCATATCCTAAAGAAAGAAGCTACAGCTATTATGATTAATAAAAATAGAAGAACTTTGTTTTTCCTCAGAAAATTAGCCATTAAGTTATTTTAGCAGATTAAAATAAAAGAATCTATACCAGAGGTTTAATCTACTACTGGTATAATATTAGCACCCTTGATTTTTATTGTTAATTTGCTAAAATAAATTTTATAAAGTTTGTCCGATAAATAAATATAATAAAGGTATTGAAAAAAGTTTAAAACTTTTATATAATATTAAGATGCAAGAAGAAAAAAACAAACCAAATTTAGACTACAACCCGCCCACCACATCTTCCCATTCGCCTAACGGCGAACGGGCCCCTGAATTAAAGAAAAAGGGCGAAGAAGGCAAATCTTCTTCTTCCCCCATCGTTATCGCTCGGGAACTTGAAGAATGTCAGAAATTGAAAGATGAATATCTGGCCGGTTGGCAGAGAGGAAGAGCAAATTTTTTAAATTATAAAAAAGAAGAGATGGAAAGGATTGAAGAAATTTTAAAATATGCTGGAGAAGGTTTAATTTTAAAGATGTTGCCAATTTTGGATAATTTTGATTTAATTGAAAAAAAATTGCCCGAAAACTTGAAAAATGACGAAAATATAAGAGGAATTCTTAAGATTAAGACTCAAATGCAAGATTTTTTGAAAAGTCAGGGCGTTAAAGCAATAGAATCTTTAGGCAAAAAATTTGACCCGAATTTCCACGAAGTAATAAAGGAAATTGAACTAAAAGACAAAGAATCTGGTACAATAATCGAAGAAGTTCAAAAAGGCTATTTAATTCAAGGGAGAATCTTAAGACCTGCCAAGGTCAAGGTTTCAAAATAATCAAAGGTCAAAGAAAAAAACCGCATAATTAATTTTTAGCGTAAACTATGGCAAAAATATTAGGCATTGACCTCGGTACTACTTTTTCAGCTATGGCTGCAGTGGAGGCCGGGGAACCAAAAATAATTGAAAATAAAGAAGGGGGAAAAATTACTCCCTCGGTTGTTGCTATTTCAAAAAGCGGAGAAAGATTGGTTGGGATTTTGGCTAGACGTCAGCAGATTACCAATCCTCAAAATACTATTTTTTCAATTAAAAGATTAGTGGGCAGAAGATTTTCTGATCCAGAGGTGCAGAAAGATAAAAAACTCCTACCTTACGAAATCAGAAAATCTTCTGAGGATGGAGTAGAAGTTAAAATGGGTGAGAAATGGTACAAATCAGCAGAGATTTCAGCTCAGATACTACAAAAATTAAAACAGGATGCCGAGGAAAAATTAGGCGAGAAAATTACCGATGCTATTGTCACTTGCCCCGCTTACTTTGATGATTCTCAGAGGAAAGCCACAAAAGTAGCTGGAGAAATTGCAGGTTTTAATGTAAGGCGAGTTATTAACGAACCAACAGCTGCTGCTTTAGCTTATGGTTTAACCAAGAAAAAAGATCAACAAATTGTTGTTTATGATTTTGGCGGGGGTACTTTTGATATTTCTATTTTAGATGTTGGAGAAGATACTGTTGAAGTTAAAGCCACTGGCGGCGATACTCATTTGGGTGGAGATGATTTTGACCAAAAAATAATTGAGTGGATAGTTGACCAATTTAAAAAAGAGCAGGGAATTGACTTGTCAAAAGACCAAATAGCTTTACAAAGACTAAAAGAAGCAGCAGAGAGAGCAAAAATTGAATTATCTTCTACCCTAGAGACAGAAATTAATCTTCCATTTATTACATCTGACGCTGCTGGCCCCAAGCACCTCTATTACAAATTAAACCGAGCCCAATTGGAAAATTTAGTCAAAGATTACATTGATAAATCTATTGAATTAGTTAAGCAGGCCCTAAAAGAAGCAAAAATTAAATCTAAGGATATTGAGGAAGTAGTTTTAGTCGGCGGTCAAACCAGAATGCCAAAAATTCAAGCAGAAATTAAAAATCTTTTTGGCAAAGAGCCAAATAAAGAAATCAATCCCGATGAGGTAGTAGCCATTGGAGCGGCAGTTCAAGCCGAGATTCTTGCGGCTAAAGATGAGGGTCGCAAACCAGAAGGAGAAATAAAAGATATACTTTTATTGGACGTTACCCCTCTTGGTTTGGGTATAGAGACGCTGGGCGGAGTAAATACAGTTTTGATTTCCAAGGATACCACTGTTCCAATTACTAAAACCCAGATTTTCTCTACAGCAGCTGATAATCAGACCTCGGTCGAAGTTCATATTCTCCAGGGGGAAAGATCAATGGCAACTGACAACAAAACCCTGGGAAGATTTATTTTAAACGGTATTCCACCTTCACCTCGAGGCATTCCTCAGATTGAAGTAACTTTTGATATTGACGCCAATGGAATCTTGAATGTTTCAGCTAAAGATAAAGCAACCCAAAAGACTCAATCAGTAAGAATCGAGGGCTCAATTGGTATTTCCAAAGAAGAAGTTGAGAAAATGAAAAAGGAAGCGGAATTGCACTCTGTAAAAGACCAGAGGAAAAAAGAGTTAATTGAAGTTAAAAATCTGGCCGATAATTTGATTTATACCTGTGAAAAAACTCTTAGAGATGCTGGCGATAAAATTTCCCCTGATTCCAAAAAAGGAATTGAGGAGAAAATTGAGGCTTTGAAAAAAGTTAAAGATAGTGATAATATAGAGGAAATAAAAAACAAGACTTCGGAACTCTCACAAGCTATCCAAAAAGTAGGATCAGAACTTTATAAGAAAACCCAAGCAGAAGAAAAGAAACCAAAGGAAGACAAAGGTCCCCAGACCGAAGAAGGAAAGTATAAAGAAAAGTCATAAAAATTATGGCAAAGGATTATTATCAAATTTTGGGAATTTCTCGCAATGCCTCTCAAGATGAAATCAAAAAGGCCTTCCGCAAACTGGCCCATAAATACCATCCTGATAAAGGAGGAGATGAAAAAAAATTCAAAGAAATAAATGAAGCCTATCAGATTCTTTCTAATAAGGAAAAAAGAACTCAATATGATAGATTTGGTCGGGTTTTTGAGGGGATGCCCGGGGGAGAGCCAGGTTTTGGTTTTCAGTGGTCCTGGGGAAGACCCGGAGGAGCAGGAGATTTTGATTTTGGAGATTTAGATTTAGGCGAGATGCTTGAAGAAGTTTTTGGTTTCGGTACTCCCAGAAGAAGAAAAGATTTAAAAAGAGGAAAAGATATTGAGATTAATATAGAAATTCCCTTAGAAATAACTCTAAAGGGTAAGGAAGAACTAATTTCTTTGCAAAAGATGATTTCTTGCTCTCGTTGCCGGGGTTCTGGGGCGGAACCCGGTACTCCTATAAAGGAATGTTTTTCTTGTCGGGGGAAAGGAGAAGTGCAGCAAATAAAAAGAACTTTTTTTGGTTCGTTTACCAGATTTGTTACTTGTCCCGAATGTGGAGGGGAAGGCCAGAAACCACAAACTCCCTGTAACGTTTGTAAAGGAGAAGGGAGGATAAAAGGAGTTCAAGATATTAAAATTTTTATTCCAGCTGGAGTTGATACCAACCAGGTGATAAAAGTAGAAGGTAAAGGAGAAGCAGGTAGAAGAGGAGGGAAGACAGGAGACTTATACGTTCGAATTTCTGTCAGAGAGCACTCTCATTTCAAAAGAAAAGGAGATGACTTATATATTTCTTTATCTATTTCTTTTTCCCAGGCAGCCTTGGGAGCAGAACTTGAGATTCCTACTCTTGAGGGAACCAAAGTTTTACTTAAAGTTTCTCCTGGGACTGAATCAGGAAAAATTTTACGAATTTCTAGTAAAGGAATTCCTCATTTTTCAGGTTATGGACGAGGAAACCTCTATGTTAAACTGATTGTCAAGACGCCAAAGAAATTAACCAAAAAACAAAAAGAACTTTTAGAAAAATTGAAAGAAGAAGGAATATAAAATGCCCCCATAACTCAATTTGGTAGAGTAGGTCCCTTTTAAGGACAAGGTCTAGGTTCGAGTCCTAGTGGGGGCATAAACAAAAATACAGAGAACGGTTCTCTGTTTTTTACTTTTGGCTAATATTTGCTATAATCAAATAAGATATTAGATATGGCTTTTTTAATCAAGAAAAATTTTGTTTTAGTTTTTTTAGTTGTCGCCATTCTGGCTAGTTTTGGATTTGGATTTTGGTTTGGAAAAGCTCAGGTAGTTTGCCCGGTTTGTCCACCAGAGGATATTGACCTTTCGCTTTTTTGGGAAACCTGGAAGAAACTTGAAGAAAAATTCGTCAGCCCAGAAAAGCTCGATGTTCAAAAAATGATTTATGGAGCAATTTCAGGGATGGTAAAGTCTTTGGAAGATCCTTATACCACCTTTTTAAACCCCGAAGATAGTAAAAAATTTTTAGAAGATGTAACCGGTCAATTTGAAGGAGTAGGTATGGAAATTGGAATTAGAAAAGGACAGCTCCAGGTAATCGCTCCTCTGGAGGGAACCCCTGCTCAAAGAGCAGGATTTAGACCCGGAGATAAAATTATAAAGATAAACGATACTTTAACAGTAGATATCACTATTGATGAGGCAGTAAACCTTATCCGGGGGCCAGAGGGAACAGAGGTTGCTTTAATGATTTTTCGAGAGCAATGGCAGACTACAAAAGAAATCAAGATCGTTAGAGCAGTTATTGAGGTCCCTTCTTTAAAATGGGAATTAAAAGAAGGGAATATCGCTTATTTAAAACTTTATCATTTTTCTGAGAAAGCAAGTTCTGGCTTTATCGGAGCAGCAATTGAGATTCTGAATAGCCCGGCTGAAAAAATAATTTTAGATTTGCGAAATAACCCCGGAGGCTATTTGGAAGTTGCCCGGGATATTTCGGGCTGGTTTTTAGAAAGAGGACAAACTGTAGTCATTGAGGATTTTTGCCAAGAAACAGAACAAAAGATTTATAAAGCCAAAGGTAATGCCAGGCTTTTACAATATCCAATAGTGATTTTAATTAATCAGGGTTCGGCTTCTGGATCGGAAATTTTAGCTGCAGCTCTTCGTGATAATCGGGGTATAAAAATAATTGGCGAAAAATCTTTTGGTAAAGGTTCAGTTCAGGAATTAGAGAAATTAAAAGAAGGCTCTTCTCTTAAAATTACAGTGGCGAGATGGTTAACTCCCTCAGGCGAGCTCATTACCGATATTGGTCTGGAGCCGGATGTAAAAGTAGAAATGACAGAAGAAGATTACACAGCGGAAAGGGATCCTCAATTGGACAAAGCCATTGAAGTAATAAAAGAGATGAGATAAAATAAAATTGTAAACAAAATTTATGCGAGTTATACTTTTGCAAGATATAGATAATCTGGGTAAGAAATATGAAATTAAGGAAGTTAAAGATGGCTATGCCAGGAATTTTTTGATTCCCAAAGGGTTGGTGAAACTAGCGACAAAAGAAGCGATGAGCTGGCTGGAGACCCAAAAAGAGACAGAGACAAAAAAAGAGGAGAAAGAATTGAAAAAAGTTCAGGAATTTGCTTCAACTATGGAAGGTTTGGAGGTCGTAATCCCGGTTAAAATTGGAGAGGAAGGTCAACTTTTTGAATCTATAGACGCCCAAAAAATTTCCGAGAAATTAAAAGAATTAGGTTTCAAAATTAAAAAGAGCCAGATTAATTTAGCAGAACCTTTCAAAGAACTCGGCGAATTCCCAGTAAAGATTAAATTTGAACATAATTTAGAAGTAGAAATAAGAATAATAGTCACCGAAGAGAAATAATACGATGCCAATATACTAATGTATGCTATTGATACTAATTCGTATAATTAGTATCAATTTGTATATTAGCATCGATAAGAATCTATGGCTCGTTTTATTTTTGTTGCCGGAGGCGTAATGTCTGGCATTGGTAAAGGAGTGGCAACAGCTTCCATTGGAAAAATTTTACAGTCAAAAGGATTTAAGGTAACAGCAATTAAAATTGACCCCTATATTAATGTCGATGCTGGAACCATGAATCCTATTGAGCACGGGGAAATTTTTGTAACTGATGATGGAACAGAGTGCGATCAAGATGTGGGAAATTATGAAAGATTCTTAGATACTAATCTAACCACTGACAATTATATTACCACAGGTAGAGTTTATCAGGCAGTAATTTTAAGGGAAAGAAATTTAGAATATGAAGGTCGATGCGTTGAAGTTGTTCCTGATATTCCCAATGAGGTAATTTCCAGAATAAAAAAAGCAGCCAAAAAAAATAAGGCTGATTTTGTTTTAGTTGAAATTGGGGGAACAGTAGGGGAATACCAAAACATGCTGTTTTTAGAAGCAGCTAGGATGATGAAAATTTCGCGTCCCAAAAATGTCCTTTTTATTTTAGTAAGTTATTTACCAATTCCTGAAATGATTGGAGAAATGAAAACTAAACCAACTCAAAATGCAACCAAATCTTTAAATGAAGCAGGAATTCAACCAGATATTATTTTAGGTCGTTCTCGGGTTCTCTTGGATGAACCAAGAAAAAGAAAAATATCAATTTTTTGTAATGTCGCCAAAGAGGATGTTATTTCAGCTCCTGATGTTAAATCAATTTATGAAATACCTCTTAATTTTGAGAAAGAAAATTTAGGTAACCGAATTTTAAAAAAATTTGACTTGAGACCCAGAAAACAAAATTTAGAAGATTGGAAGAAATTAGTAAAAATAATCAAAACAACTAAAAGGCCAGTTAAAATCGGGGTAGTTGGGAAGTACTTTGAGACAGGCCGCTTTACTTTAATGGATTCTTATATTTCAATAATTGAGGCAATTAAACATGCCTCCTGGTTTTTTAAAAGAAAGCCAGAGATTTATTGGTTGTCAGCAGAAAAATATGAAAATTCTGAGCAGGGTTCTCGAAATTTAGCTGAATTAAAAAAATTTGATGGTATTATTGTTCCTGGCGGTTTCGGAAATAGAGGAGTGGAAGGAAAAATAAAGGCAATTGAATTTTGTCGAAAAAACAAAATCCCTTATCTGGGACTTTGTTTAGGAATGCAGCTATCTGTAGTTGAGTTTGCCAGAAATGCTTGCGGTTTGAGGAGGGCTGCCTCTACTGAATTTTCGTCAAAATGTCAAGAGCCGGTGATTGATGTAATGCCAGAACAAAAAGCTCTTTTGAAAGAAAAAAAATATGGGGGGACAATGAGATTGGGAGCTTACAAATGTAAAATAAAGCCAAAAACAGTCAGTTTTAGGGCTTTCAGGTCATTTTATACCTCTGAACGCCATAGACATCGCTATGAGTTAAATAATGAGTTTCGCGAGGTATTAGAGAAAAAGGGAATGATAATGGCCGGAATAAATCCCGAAAAAAACCTGGTAGAAATTATTGAGATTAAAAATCATCCCTTTTTTGTTGGAACCCAGTTTCATCCAGAATATAAATCAAGGCCCTTAAGGCCTCATCCATTATTTAAAGAGTTTGTTAAGGCAGCTATTCAACCTCAACGATTTTAGCGACTCTTTGTGAGTTGTCAAATCCTTTTTTTCTCTTTGTCACAAAGTGAACAATACCTTTTTTCAAGGCATATAAAGTATCGTCTCTTCCTCTTTTAACATTTTTACCGGGAAGAAATTTGGTACCTCGCTGGCGAATAATAATACTGCCAGGTTGAGTTTTCTGACCTTCAAAGAGTTTTACTCCTAAATATTTTGGGAGGGAATCCCTTCCTAACTTTGTAGCACCAGCTGCTTTAGTCTTTGCCATATAATAAAATGTTAGCAAAAATCTTACAATTTGTCAAAGACCACCAAAACGATATAATTTTACTAATCGGCGTCATTTTAATTTCTTTACTTTCTTTTGCTACAGGCTACATCGTAGCCAAACAACAAGAAAAAGAACCAATTAAGATAGAATATTATGAAAATCAAGGTTCCACATCACATTGTTTTATTTCCTGATGGTAATCAGGGCTGGGCCGGAGAAAAGGGGTTACCAGCTTTAAAAGGATATTTCGAAGGTTATAAAAATTTATTAAGATTTTTTTGGTGGTGCCAGAAAAGAGGAGTGAAGATTTTGACTGTCTTTGGTTTTACAACTGAAAATTGGAATCGGCCCAAAAGAGAAGTTTCTTTTTTAATGCGCTTTTTAGAAAAAGGATTAAGAGAAAACCTTAAAAAATACGTTAATAATCCAAAATACCAAAAATTGGGAGTAAGGATTAGAGTAATAGGTCAAAAAGAAAGACTTTCTGAGTCTCTCCAAAAAATTATCCGGGAAGTTGAGGAAGTTACAAAAAATAACAATAAGTTTTTTTTAAATCTTGGAATAAGCTATGGAGGAAGATGGGACATTGTTCAAGCCACCCAAAGAATTATTCAAGATGGTATTTCACCAGAAAAAGTTACCGAGGAACTCTTCAATCAGTACATTTCTACTGCTGGCTTGCCCGATCCCGATTTAATTATTCGGGCTGGCGGCAAACAAAGATTATCAAATTCTTTACTTTGGCAGACAGCCTATTCTGAACTTTATTTTTCAAAAAAATTTTGGCCAGATTTTAATGAAGAAGATTTAGATGAGGCCATTAGAGAATATAGTAGCCGCCAGCAAACATTCGGAAAATAATATTGTGCGATATTTACGTTCAAGTAAAAACACACATCGCTGGGCAGTTTTTGTTTAATCGCCAATCAGGCGGTTTTTTGGTAGAATAAAAATTAGAAAAAGTCGAATAATTAAAGTATTAAATGAAAATAAAAACATGTTATCACAATTACCAACCAATTTTGAAAAAGTTAAAAAAGAGGATTTAAACAAGGAAATATTAAGAGCTGGAATGATTGCTGAACTGGACGCCATCAGTTTTTATGAGCAGATGGCTGCTCTAACAGACGATGAAAATATCAAGAAGGTTTTATTGGACATAGCTAAAGAAGAAAAAGCTCACCTAGGAGAATTTGAGACCCTTCTTTTAAGAGAAGATCGGGAGCAGGCAAAAGAATCAGATGAGGGTAAAAAGGAAGTTGAAGAATTAACAAAATAAATTAAAAATAACCATGACGCAATCAAATCAAATTTATAAATGCAATATTTGTGGGAATGTTGTGGAAGTTTTGCATACCGGAGTAGGAGAATTAGTCTGTTGCGGTCAGCCAATGGAATTGTTGATTGAAAAGACGCAAGATCTCAGTCAGGAAAAACATGTACCAGTGATTGAAAAGACGGCAACGGGAATGATAGTGAAAGTTGGCTCAATTCCTCACCCGATGGAAAAAGAGCATTATATAGAATGGATTGAGATAATGGCGAGGGGCAGAATTTATAGAAAGTTTTTGAAACCGGGCGATAAACCAGAGGCAGAATTCGATATAAAAGAGGAGAAGGTTGTAGCCAGGGAGTATTGCAATATTCATGGACTTTGGTTAGCTAACTAAAAATCGATTAAGTTGGTATCTCAAGAACTCTCGAAATGGTATATTCCACTGTTTCATTCGGAACATCTCCTCTCTGTGTCCCATTTGTCCCATTTTAGCTTAAAAAGCCCCGACCGAGACGGGTCAATGGAACACCCCCAAAACCGCCTGAAACCCCTTTAAAACTGGGGTTCTAGACCGAGGATGCCAG
>CAYSLI010000005.1:0-5596 GCA_964431915.1 uncultured Candidatus Saccharibacteria bacterium
AAATCAAAAAAGGTGGAGGGTGAAAATAAAATTAATTAACTTCAAAAATCTTACTTCTACCCTTTAAAAGCAATGACCACTTATTTAATATGTCTCTTCCTATTAAAACATGGTCATTATTTGAGGTTATTGCTCTGACTATAAAATATCCTAAACCATCAAAAATTAGTTTAACAGAGTATATAAAAGTTTTCTTAGAGATACCATCGTACCCGCTAGCTGTTGTTTCATCAACATATTTAAGTTGTAGCTGTTGAGCCACCCGTTTTGGAATCACAGTTATATCTGCCCCAGAATCTAACAGGGCCGGTAATTTTAAAATTATCTGTTGCTGCTGTGGCAATATAGTAGGCATAGATAAAGAAACCTCCAAAACTGGGGCTGGAGGATTAAAGCTTATCTCGTCATAAGGATGACTAAATTTAGTTTGCTTTTTCTTTGGCATAACTAGAAATTTTTAATCCTGGGAGAAGGAATTCTAATCACTCTTTTTTGTTCCGTAACAAAAGGCATAAAAATGGTTTGATAACCAAACTTTTTATATATTCTTTCGGCAAGTTTGGAAAAATCTTTACCGGAGCCTACAACCTTATTATTAAGAATAGCAATATATTTACTTTTATATTTTTTCAATAGGCTTTCTTTATGCTCTATATAATATTTTTTAGCCACCTCAAGTATACTTGCGTCTTTGGGGATAATTGGTTTTTCAACTTCTAACTCCTCTGTTTTTTTTCTAAATAAATCTTCTATTGTAGGCATATGTACGCCCGGAAAGACAAAAATAGGAAAACTACCCACCGAACCCACTTGTTCTGGGCTGTAAATTATGTTCTCACTAAGAATTGATGTATCTGCAGTATTCATGGTATCATCTCACTTTCTCCCAAGCGAAACCGGCCACATTTACATTCACTGCTGGTAAGGGTGGCTGTCCCGGTGCTTGGGGGACTATGATTTTATTGATACGAATATCGTAATAGAAAGTATCTTGTGCTTTTACGCTTTCAATATAAGCTGCTCCGTATTTTATATTTTTAGTGTTTTCTTGCCCTAAAATTTCTAGAGGATTAAATTGCTTCCTAAGTTTCATATCTTCAGCATATTTTTCATACAAATTCCACAATATTTTTTCCAATTTTTCATTAGGAACGATAGTATTAAGTCCTAATACTTTTGCCTCGTCTCTATAAATAGGATAGTTGTGAACGCATATATTGCTTGTAATCTCATTGATAATCTTTTTTATAATCTTCTTATTGCTTTCCTTTTCGGTATCCATATGAAGACCAAGAAGTCTTTCTGATAATATTCTAATCATTCTCTGGGCTCTATAAACATTACCTAATGCTAAGGGGTGTAAGTGTTTAGGGTCAGGATACGAATGCGTGGTAAGATTATCATAGATTTCAGCCATTTTATCTTCTTTAACTTTTCCTTTATCTTTTGCCAAAAGTAGATAAGAAGTAATATCCTCAACGCTGATAGGTATGATATTTTTCGGATTAGCAGGATCTCTTGGATTAAATGGATGCCCCGTAGCAGGGTCTACTGGTGTTAATTCGCCCAATCTAGTCATCACGATCTCATCAGCCCCAAGCGCGATAAGCGTTCCCGCACTATGAGCTCTATAAGGAACTAAAACGCTAAACTTTTTACAATAATTTCTTATAAGTTTGACTATTCTAATAGGGGCAACCATATCACCGCCACGAGTATAAAGCAATAAATCAATATTTTCTCTATTGCCAATCAATTCAAGGTGTCTAAAAAGTATCGGGATTATATCATCTCCAATTTTTGTACTAAATTTATCTCTATCCCCTGTAATATAACAAATCACCGCAGAATTGCGCTCTTTTTCGATTTGTTTCATTAACTCCAAACGAGACAAGGGTTTAGATTGTTTTTGTGGTTTTTTTAGCATAATTTACTTCACTTTAATTATAGACGAAAATTAAACTTTTAGCAACAACAAGTCCACCCAACAGTTTTTTCTACTTTTACTATTCCCCCATCTAAAAGTTGTTTTGCTTCTTTGCGTAAATCAAAAGATTGTTTTATAAATTTTCTAAATTAGATAAAATGCTTCTTCTAATTTTTCCTTCATCTTCTCGCAATTTAAATAATTCTCGCACTCTATAAGTAATATTTTTCTGAATTTTTGGCGAAGCAGTGGGAATTTTAATTTCTTTAACATCTTCAACTTTTATAGTTGGGTAAGTTCCGCCACCAACTCTTGTACCCAATTGGTTTAAAACAAATGGCATTCTTAAAATTGAATAAATGTATTCTTTTGAAATTTTTCCTTTACTTCTTAATACTGCAAATCCAGTAGTTGCCAACGCACCATCTAAATCATCTGGTATAATTGCTATTGCCCCTCTTGTGGGCCGGACTAGCGATACTAAAATATCACCGCCTTTTACAATATATTTTGAACCTGACGGCACTTCTTTACCAAATAATTTTTGATAAGGTTTTTCTATCATCCCAGTTTTCACATTAACATCTCCTATTTCAATATAATAAAATTCTTTACCGGGAGTTTTTTTGGGATTTATCTTTTCTTTTATAAAATCTGCTATTTCCCTTAATGGCACAATTTTTCTGCCCGGTATTGAAATAAATTGTTGATAATAAAACAATGGGTCAAATCTTTCCTCTATTTCGGCAATTGAAAATATAATCGGACATTTAGAAATTTTAATAGTCTTTCCTGATTGAAATTCTAAAAATCTTTCTGCTATAAAAGGAAGGTCATTTTTTTCAATGATTTTCCCTCGTTTTGATGAAATGTCATAACCAATATTTTCTGCTACTGCCATAAAAATATTACCTTGTTTTTCCTTGATATCTATTTTCTTTTTCAAAAACAGGACACTGGTTTTACTTCCTGCACCAGCTGATGTAAAAGTGCCTTCTGGTAATCCTATTGTTCCTAAAATAATGGATTCTTTTTTGATAAGTTCTCTTACATAACCGTTTGTTGGAGAGGTCAAAATACTATCCGGTAAAACAATGGCCATTCTACCCCCTTTATCTAAAAGCGATAAACTTCTTTCAACAAATAAAATTTCCGGTGTTTGACCGTCTAGAATTTTGTTGATTTTTATCCACCTACCATCTTTTTCTTGTTTCCATTTATAGCCCAATTCAAAGTTTTGGAGGATTCTTTTATCAGTAACCTTTCCTTTTGAACCAAAGGGTGGATTTGTCATTAACACCTTAAAATTTCCCGGCTGGGGACGCAAAGCACGAGATACACCCGCTTTTTCGGCAATTCTTAATAATTCGTCAAAAGGCAAAAGACTATTAGCGCAGAAAATTCCAGAGTGTCCGTCGTCGTATAAAACCATATGCATTTTGGCAACTTTAGCCAAATCTGGATTTATATCTATTCCCGAAATATAAGCATGTGCGTATTCTTTTAGAAAATTAATAGACTTACCTTTTAGCTCGGGCCGCTCTTTGATAAATTTTTCTTTAATGTAATTCATTCCGGCCACAAGGAATCCCCCCGAACCACAAGCCGGATCAATAAACTTTTCATTATCTTTTGGGTCTATTATATTTACGCATAAGTCAACAACAGAATGCGGTGTAAAAAATTCTCCTCTTTCTCCTCTTTGATGAGCATAAACAAAAGTTTGAAAAGCTGTTCCTTTAACATCTGCGGCGGTATTAATAAGGCTGTATTTCTGTAGTTGACTAACTACAAAAGCAATAGTTAGCGACTTTAGATTTAATCTTTCGTTTGGGTCAAAAACGTCTGGATATTGACTTTTTACTCTTTCAAAAAGACTAACAATTCTATCAACAAAACCATTTTCCTTTCCTTCTTCAAGTTCCTCTAGCTCTTTATCGGTAATTCTAAATTCACATTTTTGCGCCAATGCTTTTTCGTCCGCCATTTTAATAAAAATTAACTTCAGCATTTCATTAAATACTTTTTCTTTGAGAAGTCCCTCGTTTGCGTAAATATTATTATGGATTATTTCAAAAACAGTTTTTAGTTCAGTGGCTGGCTTCAAATCCTTTTTTTGATAAAGTCCCACATCTTCAAGGGTTTCGCCTTTCTTCGGAATATCCGGTATTTCTCTAAAAAACGGGGCTTTTTTAAGATGTTGTAAATAGACAATGTCTTTTCCGTTAAACCAAACGCCAAATTCTGCATTAGTTGGCGAAAGATAAGATTTTAACTGGTCAATTCCATCTTTTCTTTCCTTGCGTTTTGTTTCTACAATTATATAAAGATTATCAAGAATTTTCTTTGCATCTCTAAATACAGAAATATCCGTTGGCCCAATCCTTCTGCTGCCTTTTTGGACTGGGAATTCAATCTCAATTTGATTTTTTGAGTAGCCATATTCTTCAACTAGTCTTTTTTCTAAAATTTGTCTCGGACCTTCTTCCGGTCTGCCTTTGAGCCAACGCCCAGTAATAAAATCTCGAACGAAACCTTTCTTTTCTTCTGGTTCAATTTTAATCTTATCTTTTATGGGTTCGTAATTTGTTTTTCTCATAGTATTAAATTAAATTTTTCTCTTTAAAACTCAAAAAGCCATCTTTAACCACAATAATATGGTCAACTACCTCAATGCCTAAAATTTTACCTGATTCAACTAACCTTTTTGTTATTTCTAAATCGTCTTCTGATGGTTCGGGATCTCCTGATGGATGATTGTGAGCTAAAATTATTTGGGCGGCTAAATTTTTAACTGCCGGTTCAAAAACTTCTCGTGGGTGAACTAAATTAGCGTTGACTGAACCAACTGAAATTATTTCTCTTTTAATTTCCTGATTTCTGCTATCAAGATAAAAAATAATAAAGTGCTCCTTTTTGTGGCTCCTTAAATCTCTTAATTCATTCCAGACATCTCTTGGGGTTAAATAAATTTCAGCTTTTTTGCTTTGAAGAAGTCTTTTCCCAAGTTCAAAACTAGCAATAATTTCACAAGCCTTAACCGGCCCAATCCCCGGCAAATTAGTCAATTCTTTCAAAGTTAAATTTGGCAAATTTTGGGCTCCACATTGGCGAAGTATCTGTTTGGCAGCCTCTACTACATTCTGTCCTGGTCTACCTATTCTCAACAAAATAGCTAAAAGTTCAGAATTAGAAAGTTTTTCTGGGCCATATTGCATTAACTTCTCTCTTGGCCTTTCAACTTTTGGCAATTCTTTGATTGTTTTCTTTGTCTTAATATCCATAGCTATTCTTTCATTAAATCATCAATGCCCACATTAAGGGCATCAGCAATTTGCTTTAATGTTTCAACGCGGGGATTATAAGTAGCCCCTGACTCAATTTTTATAATCGTGTTATAGGTAATATCAGCAAGCTTAGAAAGTCTATCCTGCGAAATCCCAAGCTTCTTTCTGTATTTTTTGATATTTTTAGCAATTATGGATATTTCTTTTGACATTGTAGTAAATATTTACTATTATTTATTTAGATAGTATAATAGAAGTATAGTAAGATTACCTATATATAGGATATCAAAAATATTTAATATTGTAAACAGAAATTTAGGGAGTTCCCATATGTTGCCCGCTCACGGGAAGGGCGGGGTGGCAAGGGCAATTATAAATAACA
>CAYSLI010000006.1:0-3196 GCA_964431915.1 uncultured Candidatus Saccharibacteria bacterium
GAACAGGAAGACCAGGACCAGTATTAATAGATTTTCCTAAGGATATTCAATTAGCGCAAACTGAGTTTAAATACCCCGAAAGTGTTAGTCTAAATGGTTATAAACCAACTTTTAGTGGAAATGTTAAACAAATTAAGGCAGCGGTACAAGAAATTAAAAATGCAAAAAGGCCGATTATTTATGCAGGAGGAGGAGTAATTTCATCTAATGCTTCTTCGGAATTAAGAGATTTGGTTTTTAAAACTAATATCCCAGTTACTACTACTTTAATGGGGTTAGGCTCTTTCCCCGAAACTCACTCTCTATCTTTGGGAATGTTGGGTATGCATGGCACTCCTTGCGCAAATTACGCCATAACTGATGCTGATTTAATTATTGCTTTAGGGGTAAGATTTGATGATCGAATTACCGGAAAATTAGATGAATTTGCTTTGAAAGCCAAGATAATTCATATTGATATTGACCCGGCTGAAGTAGGGAAAAATATTTTGGTAGATATCCCCATTATAGGCGATGTCAAGAATATATTAGAAAAATTAAATAAATATATTCTTAAAAAGAAAGAAACAGAGTGGCTAAATACGATAGAAGACTATAGAAGAAAATATCCCTTAAAATATATTAACAACGAAGAGTTAAAGCCACAATATATTATGGAAACCATTAGTAAAATCGCTCGAGATAATACCATCATTGTTACCGATGTAGGACAACATCAGATGTGGGCCGCCCTCTTTTATCAATTTACTGAACCTCGCAGTTTTATTTCCTCGGGTGGATTGGGGACAATGGGATATGGTTTTCCTGCTGCTCTTGGTGCAAAGATGGGTTGTCCCGAAAAAACAGTCATTTGTATTTCAGGGGATGGCAGTTTTCAAATGAACCAACAAGAAATTGCAACTGCTGTATATAATAATATAGCTGTTACAGTGATTATTATGAATAATGGTTATTTGGGAATGGTAAGACAATGGCAGGAATTATTTTTTAATAAAAGATATGCAGAAACTACTTTAAATGGCAATCCTGATTTTGTAAAGTTGGTTGAAGCTTATGGAGGAACGGGAATAAGAGTGAATAAAAAACAGGAATTATATCCTGCTTTAGAAAAAGCCCTTTCCTCAGATAAATTTGTTTTAATTGATTGCCTTATTCCCAAAGAAGAAAATGTCTTTCCTATGGTGGCTCCAGGTTCACCAATATCTAAAATGATAGGAGTTGAATAATAATGAGACATACTATAGCAGTTTTAGTAAAAGATCATCCCGGTGTCTTGGCGAGAGTGGCCAGTTTATTTACCCGTCGTGGTTTTAATATTGAGAGTCTGGCGGTTGGCCATACCGAAGAAATTGATATTTCCAGGATGACTATTGTAGTCAAAGGAGATGAACGGGTTTTGGAACAAATAACTAAACAGTTAAATAAATTAATTGATGTGATTAGAGTTAAAGATATTTCTCCTCAAAATTCAGTTGAAAGAGAATTAGCTTTAATCAAAGTAAATACTAATTCCTTACCCGCTCGCTCGGAGATAATTCAAACGGTAGATATTTTTAGAGCTAATATAATTGATGTAAATAGTCAGATAATGACTATTGAAACTACTGGTACAGAGGATAAGATTAATGCTTTAATCGAACTATTGCGTCCTTTTGGCTTAAAAGAGGTCACTCGGACCGGAAAAATTGCCCTATCCAGGGGAAGTATTACTACTTCCGGGTTAAAAAAATAGCCGAATAAATATTTTAAAAATATCAATAGATCGATAAAAAATGATAAGAACAATAGATAAAACCAGCCGGTTTTTAAGATTAGAAAAAGGTTAAAATATAAAGGAGAATTAAAAAAATGGCAAAAATTTATTATGACAAGGATGTGAAGAAAGAATATTTAGATGGAAAGACTGTGGCGGTTATTGGCTATGGAAGTCAAGGCAGAGCACAGGCTCTTAATTTACACGATAGTGGTATAGATGTAATTGTGGGATTATACGAAGGTAGCAAGTCTATAGAATTGGCTAAAAAGGATGGATTAAAAGTAACGAGTGTCGCAGAGGCGGCCAAGAAAGCAGATGTCATTCAAATTTTAGTTCCTGATGAAATACAAAGCAAAGTATATTATCAAAATGGTATAAAAGAGAATTTACAGGAAGGCAATGTCTTAATGTTTTCTCACGGATTTAATATCCATTTCGGTCAAATTATTCCACCCAAAAATGTAGATGTGATTATGGTTGCACCTAAAAGCCCCGGTCAAATGCTTAGAAAAATGTATGTTGACGGAAAGGGCGTACCTAATTTAATTGCTGTATTTCAGGATTACTCCGGAAATGCTAAAGATATTGCCTTAGCTTATTCTTGGGCAATAGGCGGAACCCGGGCTGGTGTAATAGAGACTACCTTTAAAGAGGAGACCGAAACTGATCTTTTTGGAGAACAGGCAGTGCTTTGTGGAGGAGTAACCGCTTTAATTCAAGCTGGGTTTAGTACTTTAGCAGAAGCTGGATATCAACCGGAGATTGCCTATTTTGAATGTTTGCATGAGTTAAAACTAATAGTTGACCTAATATATAGTGGCGGAATTACATATATGCGGGATTGTGTTAGCAATACTGCTGAATACGGAGATTTAAAGGTAGGAAAGAGAATTATAACTGAAGAAACAAGAAAAGAAATGAAAAAAGTTTTATCTGAGATTCAAAACGGAGAGTTTGCTAAAGATTGGATTCTTGAAAACCAGGCAGGAAGACCTTATTTTAAAGCAATGCGCAATAAAGAAGCTAATTTTCTTATAGAAAAAGTGGGAAAAGAACTGCGAAGCATGATGCCCTGGATAGAAGACTAAATTCGTATCTCGTATCTAGCATCTCGTATCTCGTGAAGAAAAGAAAAATATGTAGGTAATAATTATAGCTTATAGGAGATAATGTATATAGCTGTTTAATGAATTAATTAACTAATCGATAAATTGGTAAATTGGCTAATTGGGCAATCAGTAAATCGGTAACGAAGAAGTGAGGTGAAAAATATGCAAAATAGAGTAGCATTACAGGGAGAAAGGGGAGCCTTTAGTGAGATTGCAGCTATTAAATTTTTTGGTTCCTCCATACAACCTATACTTTGTAAAACTTTTAAGGAAGTGTTCCAAAGGATAAATGACAAAGAAGCCGAATACGGAATTTTGCCTATAGAAAATT
>CAYSLI010000007.1:0-3067 GCA_964431915.1 uncultured Candidatus Saccharibacteria bacterium
TTAGCAGTAAAATCCCCGGCGTCAAGGAAGTGGTAAAATCAACATGTTTGGGCAGCAGGCAAAACCATCCGTTTTCTGCTTCTGCCGTTATTTTTTTGACTTCCTTTTTTAAAAATGTCTTCCCCGGTAACAATATCTTTAAATCAATCATTTTTCGCTTCTTCTATTGAGCCAATCATATAAAGTGATTGCTCGGAATAACTGGCAAATTCGTCATTTAAGATTTTCTCACATCCGTCTAATGATTCGGGTAAACTCACCCGTCGGCCCTTATTGCCGATAAACTGTTCTGTGGTGGCAAAGGGCTGGGTTAAAAACTTTTCCAGGCGCCGGGCACGATTGACCGTTCTCTGGTCTTCCTTGGATAATTCCTCCAAACCCAGCATGGCGATAATATCCTTTAATTCCTCATATTCAGATAAATTCTGTTTAACCTCCCGGGCTATCTGGTAATGCCTCTGACCAACAGTCAACGGTGAAAGCATATTGGAGGCAGATTTTAAGGGGTCTACCGCCGGATACAATCCCTGGCTGGCACGCTGTCGGGAAAGCACCACTGAAGCAGAAAGATGACTAAAAGTATGCACTGCTGCCGGGTCGGTAAAATCATCGGCAGGTACATACACCGCCTGGATTGAGGTGATGGACCCGGTGGGGGAATTACAAATTCTTTCCTCAAGGTCAGCAATCTCACTGGCCATGGTGGGTTGATACCCTACCCGGGAAGGCAATTCGCCTAAAAGACCGGAAACCTCGGCCCCGGCCTGGACAAAGCGGAATATATTATCAATTAACAAAAGAACGTCCTGCTTGACTTCATCACGGAAGTATTCTGCCATGGTCAAAGCAGCATGTCCTACTCTAAACCGGGCACCGGGCTGTTCGTTCATCTGGGCAAACATCAAGACCGCCTTTTTCAGGACGCCTGTTTCTTTCATTTCCCGATACAATTCTTCTCCTTCTCTGGACCTCTCTCCGATGCCGCAAAAGAGGCTCACCCCTTCATGTTCCAAAGCCATATTGTGAATCATCTCCATAATCAGAACCGTCTTGCCAACACCGGCACCCCCGAACAAACCTGCTTTCCCGCCTTTTTCCAAAGGAGCCAAAACATCAATCACTTTTATCCCGGTCTCATAAATTTCTGCCGTAGTAGTCCGTTCGGCAAGAGAAAGAGATTTTTGGTATATGGGAACTAATTTTTTTGCGGATAAAACTTCTCCTCCATCAATCGGTTCTCCGAAAACATTAAACATTCGTCCCAATAATCCGGACCCCACAGGCACCTGCAAGGGATGCCCCATGTCAATGATTTCATCTCCCCTTTTTAATCCCTGGGTAGGAGTTAAGGCTATTCCTCTAACCGTATTGGCATCAAGATGAAGCGTTACCTCGATAATCGCTTCGTGGGATTTCAACTGGTAATTAATCTTAGGAAGGAACTGTGGAAAAAAAGCATCAACCACACTTCCCCGAATTGCTTTTATTTGGCCTATGTTCATTTTCTGATTATCCATTCAGATATCTCCACTCATCGCTTTTTGTCCATTTAAGTTTTAATTTATTTTTACTTTTTTCTTTTTTCTGATTATTTCTTTAGTGCGGTTAAACGAATTATTTTTAATTATACTATTTCTTCATAAGGTTTTACAACTTGAATTGTGTGATGGATGGGATATAGGATAGAATTTTTAGATTATGAAGAATAAATGGATTGATAGGTTTTTGTATTTGACATACGGTAATTTCTTAAAATATGATAAAAGCATAACAAAGGATTGTTCCCTGTAATATTTTAATTATCTAAAAATACATTGAGAACCTGGACTTATCAGACCCCTTATTAAAAGCTAGAAAAAGCTACCGAATTATTGCGCTAGAACAACCCTGTACACTTAAAAAGCGAATCCTACTCGGCTCCCCGGGTAGGTCAATAGGCAGAACTTTTCGTACTATATTTAAATTTCAATTTTTATCTTTAGTAAATCCACTATTATTCTAATATAATTGAAAGAAAACTTAGATCAACTATTGAACATATATTCTATCCTTACTTTATGGTGAGTAATAATATGGCGCTATTTTACATAACGTAAGGTGGATAAAAGAAGTTGTCAAAGGAATTTTTTGAACGGAGTAAAACGAAGCCTTTTATCCGCTGTTAGGCGACGGTCCAAACAAAAATTGAACACTATGTTTTTGAAGATAACCATCGTGAGAGAATATTTTTGATTAGTACCCTAGCTTCTAAGAGAGTCATGGGCTGTGCCGGTGGCTTATATTTCTTACTCGCGTGCCGATAGGGCTGAGCTGTCTGCTTGAATCGATTGATGTCAGAAGCTACCGACCAGCCATTTTTAATAACATGGTGCTTGCCGCCCACATCGTCTCTTATAATTTCATAAGCTTTGTACAAACTGCTCCACGTGTCGTCTCGATAGAAACTAAGTGCATCGGCAACGACATTGTACTTTTTGGCCACTTCGAGCAAAGATTCAAGGACGCTTGACTGAGTGGTAACTTTCTCAGACCCATCGGCAGCAATGACTGTAAGCCGCGCACCGACCTTTGTACGGATTGTAATGGCTTCTTCTAGAAAAAGGTAACCATGTTGCTTGCCGTCGTCTTCCACTCGGATTATGGCGTCTTCGGAAATGCCCAGAAAGTTATCGCTATTGAACTTTGTGACTCCGTTGATGAGCTTGATGAGTGCTCTTCCTCGTTCGCGGACCTCCTCTGCTGAAGTCAAGGAATTAAACTCACTTGACTCCAAGTAAAATGAGCCGTTTTCCTCTACTACTCTGACTTCAGGTGAACGAAGCAGTTTTGGAAAATCCTCTAAATCAAATCGTTCACCTTTGAGTCTGACCAACCATTTGGGCATCGTGAATTCCTCCTTGTGCGATCTTTTGAATAACTTATTTTTATCTGAATTAATTTGGATTTGCCTTCTCTTGGATGAAGATTCTTAGCAGTACTTTTTGCTTACTATTTATGCCCTTAGGCCTTCCTGAATTAATCCGTCGAGTAGATGAGTATCTCCCAACCTTAGGAACGGCTTTGTATT
>CAYSLI010000008.1:0-2681 GCA_964431915.1 uncultured Candidatus Saccharibacteria bacterium
CTTCCGGTAACTGCCAGTAAAAACAAAGATAAGATTAATTTCCTTCCCAGCGCTGGAGGATTAGCTACCGGTATGTCTTCTTTTCATCAAGATTATGATTGCCAGTGGATTGGCTGGCCGGGTTTAGTTAAAGATAAGATTGACGAAAAAGGCATACAAGAAATTATCACTAAGCTTGAAAAATTAAATAACGTCCCGGTCTTTCTATCTCAATCACAGATACAAGCTTACTATAATGGTTTTTGTAATAGAACTATCTGGCCCTTATTTCATTCTTTTACTCAATATACTGTCTACCAAAATTCTCTGTGGGATGAATACAATCGAGTCAACAAAATTTTTTGCCAAACCATTCTGAATATCGCCCGGCCAGATGATATAATCTGGGTACATGATTATCAGTTAATGCTGCTTCCTAAAATGTTAAGACAAAGGCGGCCCGATTTAACCATTGGTTTTTTTCTGCATATTCCTTTTCCACCTCAGGAAATATATCGACTGCTCCCCTGGCGTGAGAAGATACTTGAAGGTATTTTAGGTGCTGACCTTATTGGTTTTCATACTTATGATTATGTACGAAATTTTTTAGACTCAGTGTTGCGCCTTTTTGGCTATGAAAGTAACATGGGTTATATCAACTATCAGAACCGTATATTGAAAGTGGATACATTTCCCATGGGAATTGATTATGAGCGATTTTCTTCCTCCATCCTAAACCCTGATACAAAAAAAGAGATCGAAAAAATACGAGGCCAGATTGGGGAAAAGAAAATTATTCTTTCTATTGATCGAATGGATTATACCAAAGGAATTATCAAACGTTTGGAAGCCTTTGAATTTTTCTTGCAGAAGAATCCAGAATATCTGGAAAAAGTAATTTTAATTATGGTAGTTGTACCCTCACGTACTCGGGTAAAACAGTATCAGGAGTTAAAACAACAGGTAGATGAGCTAGTTGGGGAAATAAATGGTAAATACGCTACAATTGGCTGGTCACCCATCCGCTATCTTTTCCAATCCATCCCTTTTTATGAGCTGACTGCTCTTTATTATGTTGCTGATATTGCTTTATTAACGCCGTTAAAAGATGGAATGAATTTAGTCGCTAAAGAATTTATTGCCACTAAAAACAATAGTAAAGGGGTATTAATCCTTAGCGAAATGGCCGGTGCTGCTAATGAGTTAGGCGAGGCCTTAATTGTTAACCCGAATAATAGAGAACAGATATCCTGGTCTATAAAATATGCTCTGAACATGTCGGATAAAATTCAGAAAAAAAGAAATCAAATTATGCAAAAGCGACTGAAAAATTATCATGTGAAAAAGTGGGCAGATGACTTTAAAGAAAGCCTTTTACAGGTAAAAAGCAGGCAGGCAGAATTTTCTGCAAAAGATTTATCACCAAAAAAACGTTTAGAGATGATAGAAGATTATCAAAAAAGCAAAAACCGCTTATTTCTTTTAGATTATGATGGAACATTAATTTCCAATACTTATAAATTCAAGAAGATTAAACCCAGTAAAAAAATCTTAAATTTAATTCAACAATTAATCCAGGATAAAAAAAATCAAGTGGTAATAGTCAGCGGTCGAGAAAAAGATACTTTAGAAAAGTGGTTTGCAGATATAAATATTGGTCTGGTTGCCGGACATGGCACCTGGTTAAGGGAAAGGATTGGGCAATGGAAAACAGTAAAACCTCTAAGCAATAAATGGAAAACCCAAATCAAGCCCCTACTTGAGCTTTATGTTAACAGAACCCCCGGTTCATTTATTCAAGAGAAGGAGTATTCCCTGGTCTGGCATTATATTAAAACTGAACCCTCTTTTGGCCGGATGAGAGCCTTAGAGTTAAAATCCTCTCTTTTATTCCTTACTTCTAACTTAAATCTGGAAATACTTCATGGAGAAAAGGTCATTGAAATTAAACCTATGGGAATTAGCAAAGGCTTAAGTGCTGACTACTGGATTTCCCAAAAAGATTGGGATTTTATCCTGGCGATAGGTGATGACTGGTCAGACGAAGATACTTTTCAAAATTTACCTGATTCTGCTTATTCTATTAAGGTGGGTACAAGGTCATCCCTGTCTAAATACAATATTAAGTCTTCTATTGAAGTAAATACACTTTTAAAAGAACTGATTAGTAAATAAATTAAAAAATGATTTGTTAATAAAAATCAATTTAAAAACTGTTTCAACCAACATTTAACCTCTTCAGGCGAAGATAATCGAAAATCAGCAGCAGATTTTTGGGCTTTTTCCGCAATAAGGATACTGGTTCCCCGGGTTCGAAGAATGCGAAAGGCATCTTCATCAGTGGTGTCATCTCCCAGATAAAAAATCTTGCGCCCAGACCAATCAAGTCCCATAGTATTCAATATCCATAACACCGCTTTGCCTTTGTTCCATTCAATATTAGGTAAAAATTCAACAACTTTTTTCCCTTTCAATAAACGGATATTTTCTCTATTTTCTTTTAGAATCTTATTTAATGGTAACTTTAGCCCGGGTAAATCTTCTTTTGATACCTGCCTATAATGAATGGCTACACTCATCTTTTTCTTTTCTACAATTACTCCAGGAATATGAGATAATGATTTATCTAAACTTTTGGAGATATTTTGAATAAGCGGTAAGAATTTTTTTACTTTAGGATGTATCATAGAAATATCTGGTCC
>CAYSLI010000009.1:0-2152 GCA_964431915.1 uncultured Candidatus Saccharibacteria bacterium
GACTCCTTGTGGGCAAAATGGTTTCAGGTTCTATTTCACCGCGATCACCTCGCTACTTTTCACCTTTCCCTCACGGTACTGGTTCACTATTGGTGATATCGTAGTATTTAGCCTTGGCCGGTAGTCCGGCCTGCTTCCCTCAGGATTTTCATTTCCCGAGGTACTTAAGTAAAATATCAAGGAGCATAAAGTCGTTTTCATTTACGGGACTATTACCCTCTTTGGTTGCCCTTTCCAGGGTCATTCAACTAACGAAACTTTACCTAAGTGTTCTCCCTCTTGAACCAGGCACATAAAAATTTATGTGCTCGGCTCCAGACAATATTTCCTTACAACCCCCATCGCTCACGCCTCGCTATGCTCGGCGTTCGTGCCGAACGCAGCGAGGCACGAACGATAGGTTTGGGCTCTTCCCTTTTCGCTCGCCGCTACTAAGGGAATACTGTGATTTTTTTCTTTTCCTCCGCTTACTAAGATGTTTCACTTCAGCGGGTTCGCCGCCCCGTCATTCGACAGGACTGATTCGCTGAAAGCGAATCAGGTTTCCCTATTCGGAAATCCCCGGATCAAAGGTTGCTAGACACCTTCCCGAGGCTTATCGCAGTCACGCCACGTCCTTCATCGCCTCGATATCCCAAGGCATCCACCATCTGCCCTTAATTAATGCAATTTTTGGCTAGCAATTAATAACCACTCCATTTTTCACTTTTCAAGGTTCTTTCCTGTTCCTTCGAATCAATCAAAAATCGCTTCTGGGGAAGCAATTTCTAAGAACTTAAACAAAAGGTCTTAGAATTTAACCGCTTCCTTTGTTCAAAATAGTCATTAAATTTTGCATACTAAACTAATCTTAACAATCTTAAAAGCTTTGTCAAGCTCTGTAGATTAACTTTAGCTTTTGATTTGAAACTTTTAACTTTTTTTTATTTTTTATCCTTTCAGCTTCTTCTTTAAATCTTGCAAAAGTTCAGCTGCCACTTCTTTTCCTCCCAGGCCAAAGGCAATACCGCCAGCTATGGCAATCAGAGCTACAAAACCGGTAAATAAGGTTTGCAAAAGAGTAGGAGCAATTTTCAACTGAATCAAAATAGCCAAAATAGCAAAAATCCAGATTGACCACTTTATAATCGTTCCCACTATCTGACCATAACCCACTCTAATTCCTTCCACTAATGCTCTTACCACCTTTTCTAAAATATCAGCTATAATTACTGCAACCACAAAAATAAGAGCAGCAACAATCACATTTGGCAAATAAGCCAGAACCTTAACTAGAAAATCAGCAAATTGAACCAATCCTAAAATTTCTACCGCTGCCAAAAGAAAAACAATAACCAAAACCCACTTACAAATAGCTCCAATAAATCCTGAAGCGTCAACTTTAATTTCTGCTTTTTCTAAAGCCTCTTTCCATCCTCCTTTTTCAAGAATCTGATTGAGTTTTATCCTCTTTAAAATTTCGCTGATTAACCTCCCTACTCCGACAGAGATAAACCAACCAATAATAAAAACAATAATTGCGCCAACCAGAAGCGGAATAAATCCTAGAAATCCCTGCCAAAGATTTTGAAGAGCTTGGATAGTAACATCGGCCCAATCTAAAACCATAAAATCATTGAATAACGAACCCGTTACGAATCTAAAAATTCATATATCCGCAATGAATTCGTTTTTCGTTGATTAATAAAAATATTCGACCTTTAGAGATTATTCTATTATACAAGAAAATAAAAAAACTACCCTGTGGATAAGTTTTTGGATAAATGGGTTTTTTAATTTTTTTAAAAAAACACTTTCAGAGTTTATTTGGTGGTGTTTGCTGGACGAAATCCGAACTCATTTTGAGAAAAATCCGCTTGCGGATTTTTAATCCCGACCCAGCGTTTCCGCTCGCCTGACGGCGAGCAAAACAGAAAAATTTTCTCTACATTTTTTTAATCGCCCCCTCGCAAATTTTTTTTCAATTAAGAAAACGAAAATTTTTCTGTTTTGATATTCTGCTAACGCAGAATTGCGGAAACGCTCCCACCCCATTGTCCGCCTTCGGCGGACTGGCAAGCGGGCAAAAATTCATTTTCCCCACACCCCTTTTTCTTTTTGCCCGCCTGCTTTTTGGCTTCGCTCAAAAATTTTTCAGAAGGCGACGGGCTAT
>CAYSLI010000010.1:0-1718 GCA_964431915.1 uncultured Candidatus Saccharibacteria bacterium
TACTGGCAGTTACCGGAAGCCGGTTAGAAACAATTAATATTCTAGCCATCTTTATCTTACCTCTTCATCGTAAAAAGATCTTCTCGACTTTTTTTCATTGCGGAAATATTTTTTCTACATACCGATCGGCTTTTTATTATTATACCATATGAACTTATGATACTAAAAGATTTTAAAAAAATCTGAGGCAATTATAAAGCCATAAGACTTCACATAATAATTTAGTCGCAATAACAATCAATGACCTTCTATTCCAAATCCAATATTCTTTAATCGATATTTAATCTTTCGTAAGTGCAAAGTGAAAAACTAATCGAAATTTGTACACATAAGTCAATGCTAACTAAGGATTAAGAGATTTATTATAAATAAGCATGTAATACGTATTGCAGAACCATGCGTTGGGTATTAAAAAAGGAAGCATTCATGGCAATACTATGACGCATAATATTAATCCATTTTCCTCTATTCTTGTAGTAAATTGGGATGACTATATTTTGCAATTTATCATATAAAGAAGCCGCATCTTCCTGATCACAACTTTCAATATCTGATGCCGATCCAATGGACCACCCGGTAAATCCTTCAATACAACCTTCAATCCACCATCCATCTAAAATACTCAAACTGGGTATGCCGTTATGAGCTGCTTTCATTCCTGAAGTACCCGATGCCTCTTGAGGTTTTTTGGGGGTATTAAGCCATAGATCCACCCCTGAAACCATTCGCTTGGCTAAATTTATATCGTAATTTTCCAGATAAACGACCTCAATTTGCCCTCGAAGTTGCTGGGAGACCTGAACAATCTTTCGAATTAATTCCTTCCCCGACCCATCTTTAGGATGGGCTTTACCAGAGAAGACTAGCTGGATTTTTCCATACTTTCTGGAAATATCTACCAATCTATCGATATTATAAAAGATTAAATCTGCCCGTTTATAGGCGGTCGCTCTTCTGGCAAAACCAATCGTCAAAACTTCCGGATCTAATTGGATCCCTGTTTCTTGAAAAATACTATCAATCAGTATTTTTTTTGCTTCCTGGTGAGTTTTCCATACTTCCTCATCCGGTATACTCAAGGCATAACGCAAACTAAAGGAATCATTTTTCCATCCTGGAATATAGCGATCATAGAGTTTTTGAAAATGAGGACATACCCAGGTTGCCGAATGAACCCCATTGGTAATTGAATCAATATGATATCCGGGAAACATCTCCTGGGAAACAGCTCCATGTCTTTTAGCTACACCATTTATATAATGACTCAGGTTAAGGGCCAGAGCAGTCATGTTCAACCGTTCTTTCCCACCAAGTTCTTTTAATAAAGAAATAGGGATAGGTATTCCCAGAACTTTCCCCACCAGTTCATAAGAAAATTGGTCCATACCTGCCGGTACCGGGGTATGAGTGGTAAAGATGCATAATTTTTTTACCTCTTCGATAGTCCTGTTACTCCATTTTTCCTCCTGATGGTTATAATGATTAAGTAGTTCCAAAGTCAGTAAACTGGCGTGTCCTTCATTCATATGATATTTAGAGACACTGTTAAATCCCAGCTCTCTAAGCATTCTTATACCGCCAATCCCCAATACAATTTCCTGGGCAAGCCGGTATCTTTTATCACCGCCGTATAAGAAATCAGAAAGACTCCGGTCATAAACATTATTTTCCGGTAAATCAGTATCCAAAAAAAAGACGGGGACACAATGATTATCCAA
>CAYSLI010000011.1:0-1477 GCA_964431915.1 uncultured Candidatus Saccharibacteria bacterium
TATTAAGGTTAATCAAGAAATCCATAAAAAAAGTTTTCTCTTCTTCTGGAAAATTGGTCAATAGGTCAATCGGTCAATTGAATAATCTTGCGCCTTGCATCTCGCACTTTGCAACTTGTAACTATTAGCTGAAGACCGATAAATGAAAACTTGACTTTTAACCCACTACTTTGTTATATTTATCCTTAGCGGGATATTTATTTCCTGTTTTGTAGAGGGCACCTCTTTATTATAGAAACAAACTTCACTTTCTCTATTTTTTCAACCATAGGTCACAAACTTAAGATAATTATAATAGTTTTTATAAAAATCTGCTACTTCTAAAAGAGGAAAGATAAATAAGCATAAACAGGTAGTGGATTCAAAATTAATTTAACTTGACATATAATCAGCTTGAGTATCATTATATTAAAGTTTTGCTCTAATAACAATCAACAAAGTGTTAAGCATATTAATTGAGCAGAGGATAATTATATATATTATGTATAAGAAATGTGTCAGATTAGTTTTAACCTTCTTTGTGCTCATGAGTTTCTGGTTGGTTCTCAGCCAAAATCTTCAACCAGCTTCATTGTTTATTGGTGCTTTTTTTTCGTTTCTGGTTGCCTTATTGAGTTACGATTTTTTTATTAAACCAGACGAGGGTATGCGCGGAAGAGCTATTCGAACGATTTGGTTGTTACTTGTTTATGTTTTTATTCTACTTTACGAGATGTTTCTTGCCAGCATTGATGTAGTCTATCGAGTTATAACTATGGATATCAACCCAGAGGTTGTTATGATAAAAACAGATTTAAAGTCAGATTTGGGTATTGTACTATTAGCAAATTCTATAACTTTAACACCTGGCACTATCACCATCGATATCGCAGGTGATCATCTTTACGTCCACTGGTTGTACGCACGTACAACCCATTTTGGGCATGCAGCAGAGTTGATCAAAGGGCGGTTAGAACGCTGGTTAAGGAGGATATTTATATGACTGCTGTGATCATTATTATTACTGTATTAGGCATAACTGCTTCACTTGCTCTTTATCGGGTCATTTTTGGGCCTACACCATGGGATAGGCTAATAGCCGTTAATCTTATCTCGTCTAAAGTAGTTATGATCATGGTAGCTGCTGCAGTATTCTTCGAACGAAGGATATATCTGGATGTGGCACTGGTATACGCTATTATAGGTTTTGTAAGCATAATCGCTATTAGTAAATTTTTAGAAGGTGAGGATACCGACAGAAAATGATAGCTTACCTATTTATATTTATGGGATTAGTTTTTATATTTTTTGGCACACTGGGAATCATTCGTTTTCCTGATATTTACACTCGGTTACAGACTAGCTCAAAGTGCGATACTGCAGGCGCTGTCGCGTTGCTTGTCGGTTTGATGGTGAGGGAGGGTTTAGATTCGTTATCCTTAAGGATATTAATAATATTGATGTTTTTATTGTTGACCAACCCGGTAGCCTCACATGC
>CAYSLI010000012.1:0-1193 GCA_964431915.1 uncultured Candidatus Saccharibacteria bacterium
ATATCGATTTTAACCAGGTTTATTCTCTCAAAAACAAGCTTTTAGACAAAACCTATCAACGATTTGCTAAATTAGTGTCATACCAGGGAGATTATCAAGAATTTTGCCAGCAAAATTTATTCTGGCTGGAAGATTACGCCCTTTTTCAATCGCTCAAGTCCTATTTTCAGGGGAAATCATGGAACCAATGGCCCTCGGAAATTAAAAATAGACAGCAAGAAACGATTCAAAAATTAAAGAAAGAACTGGCACAAGAAATGAATCGGGAAAAGGTTTTGCAATTCCTCTTTTTTCATCAATGGAGTCAACTAAAAAAATATTGTCAGAAAAAAAATATTAAAATAATCGGTGATATGCCTATTTACGTCACCTATAACAGCATGGATGTCTGGTGTCACCCTCAACTCTTCAAATTAGATCAGGATAAAGAACAAACTTATAAAGCAGGGGTCCCGCCTGATTATTTCAGTAAAACTGGTCAACTCTGGGGTAATCCAGTCTATCAGTGGGAAGAACATCATAAAGAAAAATATACCTGGTGGATCCAGCGAATTAAACAACATCTTCAAATGGTCGATCTTTTAAGGATTGATCACTTTCGGGGATTAATAGCTTACTGGGAAGTACCTTTTAAGGAAAAAACAGCCATTCCCGGTCACTGGGTAACGGTTCCCACAGAAGGTTTTTTAGCTCATATCATCAATCAATTCCCCACCGTTCCCTTTATTGCTGAAGATCTGGGTGATATTACCGAAGATGTCAAAGCAAAAATAAAAAAATGGCATTTCCCCGGAATGCGGGTCTTGATTTTTGCTTTTGGTGATGATTTTCCTCGCAGTATTCATCTTCCTCACCATTATGAGCCTAATGATGTGGTCTATACCGGAACCCACGATAATAATACGATTCAAGGATGGCAGTCCGAAGAATTAAAGCAGAATCAGAAAAAATACATTGAGCGATATTTAGGGAAAAAGATTAATTTTGAAGAAATTCACTGGGATTTTATTCGTATGGCTCAAGCCTCGGTTGCTTTTTTAGCCATTATCCCGGTTCAGGATGTGTTAGGATTAGGAAAAGAGGCAAGAATGAATAATCCTGCCTATCCCCAAAATAACTGGCTATGGAGAATAACGCCTCAACAAAGATTAAAACTGGAACAAGATGAAATGCCAAAACTAAAAGAACTAAGC